>JAKQYG010000201.1 GCA_023356515.1 Trichodesmium sp. MAG_R04
AAAAATATGTCAAACCTACTCCTCATTTTCCAGGTGTAGAAGGTTGGGGAGAATCTGATGTTGAAGAAGTAGTTGAAATGTTAGAAAAAGTATATTCGGATCCAAAAAATGCTAAACTTAGGAGCGATGCTGCCGTGAACTTTATGCAAGATTTAACTTGGGAAAAACAAATTCAACGTTTGCTCGTTATGCTGCAAAATATAAGCTAAATCAGCGAGGCAGAAAGAAAATTTTTACTATTAATTGATAGTCATAAGACTATAATTACCAAATATTTTAAAGACTTTTGTATAAGTTTTCAATTCTTCTATCGCAACCTTTACATAATTATGATTACTATTAGCTTCTATATCAATAAAAAATAAATAATCCCCTAGGTAAAGTTTCGTTGGACGAGATTCTATTCTACTCATATTAATCTCCCTTTTAGCAAATACTTGCAATGGTTTAACTAAAGCTCCTGGTTCATTTGCAGGTACAGTAAAACCTAAAGAAGTAAAAACTAAATTTCTTGGTTTATCTATTGTATTAATTATTAGTTTTAAAGCCGAGTTTTCTATTTCTGTACATCCTTTTTTCAATACCCAAAAGCGAGTGCAATTATCAGGATAATCATTAATTGGATAAGCTAATACAGGTAATTTATAAAGTTCAGCAGCTCTTTGAGAAGCGATCGCCGCAGCACTCCGATCTCTTTCTAAATACTCCAATGCTTCTGTAGTAGAATTAGCGGGAATTTGCTGTACTTGTGGCACAAACTTTTCTAACCAACCTTGACATTGAGCTAAAGCTTGTGGATGAGAATAAACAGTTTTAATCTCCTCAAAAATACTAGCTAAGGATATTAGTCCATGAGAAATAGGTAAAACTAATGCTGTTTGAATTTCTAAAATATCCAGTTGCCAAAGTGTATCTAGAGTAATAGTAACGCTTCCTTCAATAGAATTTTCTACAGGTACAACTGCTAAATTAACTTGCCCTTGAGAAACTGCCCATAAAGTTTGAGTAATACTAGGGTATGGACAAAGAAAAGATTGTTGACCAACCTGACTCAGTTTATTAGAAAATGCCATTGCTGCCGTCTCCCCATAAGTTCCAGCAGGGCCAAGATGTGCGATAGATATAATAGATAGAGCCATTTGAGTTACCAGTTATCAATTACTAATACCTATTCACGATTCACACTTTTTGTCAATTTTTATTTTAATAAATAAAACACTATCATAAAGCATAGGCCTGAGGTCGGAGGCAAAACATCCAAAATTTCCTTAACTTTGGATAATTTACACTCTGCAAAATAAAATTACATTTGTTTACTTAGTTCCGATTAATTGAGGCAGTCTCATTTATCATAATTAATTAATCTTAGCATTTTACCTAAATCTAAATCTGATCCTAGTTATTGACCAAACTTTAGTAGATACTTTAATATTATCTGAATCACATTAATAAATGTGAAATTTAATCAAAATTTAGCCATAAACGATTGATTTTTTTTAATTATGATTCTTAGATTGACTGCTTCACAATCAGTAGATATTCCTATAGTAGAACAAAAAATTCCTATTGAGCATTATCTGCGTCAACCAAAGCGTTTAGTCAATGCTTTGATAGACCCAAGGAGATTAGAGGAATTAGCTCAAGATTGTTTCCGCTTCAAAATGCGCCCACTACATTTTATCGTTTTGACTATTCAACCCACTGTAGATATGCGCTTGTGGTCTAGTAGTAAAGGCAAAATTTACTTAAAGTCAGAGAGATGTGAAATTCGTGGCGTAGAGTACATCAACCAACGCTTTAGCCTGAATTTAGTCGGTATCCTTGAATCCCTAAAAATCAAAGGAACTACTCATCTTAAAGGCCAAGCTAATTTAGAAGTCAAAGTAGAATTACCTCCTCCACTACTGTTTACACCATTACCTGTTTTAGAAAAAAGTGGTAATGGTTTGCTCAAAAGTGTATTAATGACAATCAAACAAAGATTAACCCATCAATTATTGGTAGACTATTATAAATGGGCTAATGATGAAACCCTAGGATTAATTAAAAGTGAAAACAACCCGATTTTATTTCCTAGTAGCCAAGGAGCATAATAAAGTTTTATGGAAAAACATTAAATTGATGTCCCCAGGAGTTAAAACACCCCAGATTCTAAGCCAATATGCTTATGCGTGCTCAAGCTAAGCAACATAATGCCTGCGATATTTTTTAGTCAGAATAAACATACTACAAAATCATTTTCAAGGAAGAAGATTGATTACACCCTCTGTTATTATTAATAATGCCCAAGAGTTTGTTTAGTATATATTTGTACTCCCAAACTTCATAGTTATTATCAGGCAAGGCTTTTAACTGATACTGTGAAATACTACATTTGATGTGCGGAATGTAAGATAAAAACTGGGCGGTAGAACATTCCGTCCTTAAAGTTCGTGGAATCAGACGAATAACCGTAACTATAGCAGTAGAAAAAGACGTTAGGACACTTTCTAACTTCTTTCGTGTCCTAAAAAACCTCGTTAAGGAATCTAAAAATGTCCTAACCTTAGCACGTAGCGCTATACAAAGGGAGAAGCCCACACTATAGGATCAGCTCAGCTCTTTTTCCATGCAACGCTCCTTGCTTCTACTGAGACGATCAGCAGTTTTCATTTACAGGCAGCAGCCAAATTTTTTGCTGTTAATACTCGCCTTTAAATCAGATCCTATAACTTGATTTTGGGAAATATAGCTCTATCTAGCAGGCTAGGACCAGGGCCAGGAGAATATCAAATCAAAAATTTCTAGATTTTATCCCAGATTCCGCACTTCTTAACATTAAATTGATAAACTTTATTAATCTACCGCCCCGAATGCTATCCCTGAAAGACTTATAGCGATGGACATCGATTTTCACTATTATAAATAACTGTAACTAATTTTCTCATAAAAGATTAGTTATTGATAAATTTTATTGATATTAAGTTCTAGGATAAAGGTTTTTCGTATAAGTATCTCTGAAAATGTAAATATACATTTAAAGATATATGAAGATATGCGGAATGTCGTTTTTATTATTAGGTAACTCTGAGAGAATATTAATTTAAAGTATCCTTAAGAACAGTTCTAGCTGCAAGATGATTGCGGGTGGAGGTGAGAATTTCTACTTCTCTCTCTAGTCTAGCAGCAGTATCTTGCATTTCCAAAAGAGCTTGCTGCTCTGTCGCTACACCATCAAGATTGCTGGCTACCCAGTAGGATAATTCTTTTGGTAAATTAGGAATATCCTCTGGTAGTTCTATTCTCTGGTCCATCAGTTTTCCAGAAAGATGAACTACATCTTTGAGTAAGAGATAAACTTGATTTGCTAACTCTCCAAGCTCCTTTTCTGAAGGAGCATCTTCTATCCATTCCACTAAACCAACTAAATACGGTTTATCTCTAACTGTATCTAAAACTCTAAATCTCTTTTCACCTATAGTTAAAATCTTCATCCGGTCATCAGGTAAACGCTGATAATCCTCAATTATAGCGCAGCATCCAGTTGCTACAACTTTGTCTTGAGTAGAATCCCACATCAAAACTCCAAACCTATTATCACTTTCTAGAATTGTATTAATCATAATTCTATAGCGAAATTCAAAGATATGTAGTGGTAAAGGTCTACCTGGAAATAATACTACTTCTGGTAGGGGAAATAGGGGAAGTTCTCGAAAAGCTACAGAAGAGGAAGGCATTTTCCAGTCTCAATATAATTTTGGTACTTATACTTCTTACACTTTAGCGGATTTTTACATGCTTGTATATACCTGAACTTACTCCCTACAAATGTACCATAAAACTCTAAAACCCTAATTAATCATCAGATACAGCTATCGCCTTTTCAGGATGTGGCCATGTGCATTTGTAATATTTCTTAATGAAAACTCACACGAAATATTTGCATGAATACAGTGATGTATTTCGGCTCACTAAACTACAACAAAATCACAACAAAATAGGGTTGTATTTATTAGAGGATTTAAGAATTCATTTAGATTGTACCAAGCATAATGTATGTGAACATTCTGAACCATCTCTTTTTACATCCTCCCCGGCCTAAAGCCACTGGGTTTCCTATTTAGGAAATAGGAATAGGGCATAGAGATTGGTATGCTACGGTACCTCACCATCCTTAAAGATTGTGTAAGATTAACCATCACAATTTGATAGTAAATCTCACTTCAAGGTATCAAAAAGTGTAGATTAGCAAATCACTTTAGGCTATAGACATTACGAATAATTGTTAACTATTACTTAACTTAATGGCTCAGTTTATCTATAGTTTCACCTCAATATCCACACCTGCTGGCAAATCAAGTTTCATTAAAGCATCAATTGTTTTTGAGGAAGGTTGATAGATATCTATAATTCTACGATGTGTCCTTGTTTCAAAATGTTCCCTTGAATCTTTATCAACGTGTGGCGATCGCAACAGACAGTAAATCCTTCTTTTTGTGGGCAAAGGTATTGGCCCAATTGCTGTTGCTCCTGTTCTATTTGCCGTATCTACAATTTTCTCACAAGATGTATCTAGTAAACGACGGTCAAATGCCTTCAAACGAATACGAATTTTTTGCTGTTGAATTGTGGCCATTTATCTTCAATTTTCTAGGTTCAGATTTTTAAGTTCTCAATAATTGCTAATTGCTAGTTTTCTTGACCAGCAATAGACTTTAAGGAAGTCAAAAGTTTTCTTTTTAATGGGGAGGACTAACCAACCCTTTAAAAAAATTTAATCTTGAAATAAGTGTATTTTCGGTGATAGTTTCTAAAAATTACACTATAAGTAGTGCCCAGGTGTAAATCCTGTATAGAAAAAAGTTATCTATCAGGAGATGCCTAAATACAGAACAACCGAGTTTTTTACAAGACCGTTTAAATGAATTGACATCCTCCCCGGCCTAAAGGCACGGGGACTTCCATGATAACCACCCTCTATCTTCAGTTTTTTCCCTTGAGTAATAAACTGTTTTTATCCCTACACTCTCCCCCTTAAGATAGCAGGGATTCCCGCCGGGGGAGTTAATTTCTTAGTAGGTTTACTACTCTATAATCTTAGAAACAACACCAGCACCAATAGTTCTCCCACCTTCACGAATGGCAAAACGCATACCTTGTTCAATAGCCACTGGGTTGATTAGTTCAACTGTCATTTTAATCCGGTCACCAGGCATAACCATTTCTGCTGCACTACCATCATCAGCAGTAAAGGACTTAATAGTACCAGTCACATCTGTTGTCCGAATATAGAATTGAGGGCGATAATTTGGGAAGAAGGGTGTATGACGGCCTCCTTCCTCCTTTTTAAGAACATATACTTCTGACTCAAATGTCTTATGAGGAGTAATAGAACCTGGTTTAGCTAAAACCATACCACGTTGTATCTGTTCTTTCTGCATACCACGTAGTAACAATCCCACATTATCTCCGGCCTCTCCTTCGTCCAGAGTTTTCTGGAACATTTCCACACCGGTAACAGTGGTACTAAGAGTATCTTTGATTCCTACCAATTCTACAGTTTCCCCGACCTTGACTTTACCACGTTCAATCCTTCCTGTAGCTACAGTACCACGACCAGTAATAGAAAACACATCTTCTACTGCCATTAGGAATGGCTTATCGATCTCACGTTCTGGGAAGGGAATATACCCATCAACTTCATCCATCAGAGCTAAAATTTTATCTACCCATTCATTTTCGCCCTTTCCGATGCCCGGATTAGCTGTTAATGCTTCTACAGCTTGTAATGCCGAACCAGCAGCGATGGGAATATTATCTCCATCAAAATCATAGTTACTTAAAAGTTCTCGGACTTCTAGTTCTACCAGTTCCAAAAGTTCCTCATCATCTACCATATCTTGCTTATTGAGGAAAACAACGATATTAGGAACCCCTACCTGCTTTGCCAATAGAATATGTTCACGAGTTTGGGGCATTGGACCATCAGCTGCCGAGACTACTAGAACCGCACCGTCCATTTGAGCTGCACCTGTAATCATATTTTTTACATAGTCAGCATGTCCAGGACAATCAACATGAGCATAATGACGCTCTTCTGTTTCATACTCTACATGAGCAGTATTAATTGTAATACCCCGTGCTTTTTCTTCTGGAGCTGCATCAATATCTGCATAATTCCTGGCCTTAGCCTTTCCTTGTGCTGCTAGACTCATCGTAATTGCAGCAGTTAAGGTTGTTTTACCGTGGTCAACGTGGCCAATAGTTCCAATATTGACATGAGGTTTATTTCTTTCAAATTTTGCGCGTGCCATTAATTACTTGTTCCTTTTTTCCTTCGTTAATTCTGCTTCCCTTAAATTAGAAAACAGATGCACTGATTAATAATAGATAAATTTTGACAACTCTGCCTATCTTCTTTACCTAATCTTTGTTAGCTTTTGTGTTCGACAGGAATTGCCTACTTTTTCAGTAATTTGATTTTTACATTATTCAACCTAGATATAGAATTTTAACTTAAAAAACAAATAATTTCTCAAAGTACTAAGCATAACCTCTGGTTTTAGCAATGATAGTCTCAGCCACATTACGAGGCACTTCCTCGTAACTACTAAATTCCATCGAAAAGATACCACGACCTTGAGTTTTTGACCTCATATCAGTAGCATAACCAAACATTTTTGCTAAAGGAACTTTTGCCATTACTTTTGCCATACCTGTTGCTACTCCCATACCCTCTATTTGTCCCCTTCTAGAGTTTAGGTCTCCGATAATATCACCGATAAAATCTTCAGGTACTTCTACCTCTACTTTCATCATAGGCTCTAACAATACAGGTGAAGCCTTCATAACACCTTCCTTTATTGCCATAGAACCAGCAATTTTAAAAGCCATTTCCGAAGAATCCACATCATGGTAAGATCCATCTACTAGAGTAGCTTTAACGTCTATTAAGGGGTAACCAGCCAAAATACCAGCTTCACAAGCTTCTTTCATTCCTTGCTCTGCTGGATTAATAAACTCTTTAGGTACTGTCCCTCCAACAATTTTAGAGACAAACTCAAAGCCACTACCTACTTCTCCTGGTTCCAGCTCTATGACCACATGGCCATACTGACCTTTACCACCACTTTGACGAATAAATTTACCCTCTGCCTGAATATGTTTGCGAATAGTTTCTCGGTATGCCACCTGTGGCTTACCTACATTAGCTTCTACCTTATATTCCCTAAGCATCCTATCTACTAATATTTCTAGGTGGAGTTCCCCCATACCAGCAATAACAGTCTGATTAGTTTCTGGATCGACACTCACCCGGAATGTAGGATCTTCATCAGAAAGAGCCTGAAGAGCTT
>JAKQYG010000202.1 GCA_023356515.1 Trichodesmium sp. MAG_R04
AGCCTTAAGGAAAACTCAACTCGAGATGCTGAGGGGAGAAGCAGGAGAAAACTACAGTCATCCCTATTATTGGGCGAGTTTTATTCCTTCTGGAAATTGGCAACCAATTCCTCCAAGGTTCAACAGGACTTATGTAGTACCGTTATATGTATTGTCTACATTGGTTATTATCTCAATAATACTACTACAATTAGTGCTGTTGCGTAAGTCCTGTTTCCGTTTAAAATAGTGTAAAAACTTGTTTCTTATTCAATCTTCCTTCTTGCCTATTCCTTCAAATACCATGACTTTTTCCAATTACCCAGTGTCGCCGAAAGAAACGAGCCAAAGCTGATTCTTCTAAAGGCAAATAAATTGGTCTACCGTGGGGACAAGTACGAGGGTTACGAGTAAGTTGCCATTTATTTAATAAACTTTGCATCTCTGGTAAACTTAAAGGAGTTCCATTTCTAATAGCACTACGACAAGCAGTAGCTACTTTAGCAGATTCTAGATCGCCACCTTTACTAAGTTCAATTAAAGCATCAGCACAGTCATTTCTTTTGGCTAACATTTTCGGAGCGCTACGAGCTGCCCAAACTAAATCTCCAAAAATTTCTACTTCTATATTTAAGCGTTGAAATTGTTCTATTTGAGCTGAAGATAAATGATGCAAAATAATCGGAGTTTCCAAAAAAATTACTTGCCAAGCATCACATAACTCTTCATATAAAATTCTTTCGTGGGCAATATGTTGTTCAATTAACCACATCCCACTCGGATGCTCCCCTACTATATAAGTATTGTGTAATTGAGCGATCGCTTTTAATTCTATTAATCCTAATTCTTGATTTTTCTCTTCCCTATTATCTGGGGAAACTTCTATACCTCGACGAGTTTGATAATTGCCCCTATTTTCTGAGACCTTTAATATTTTTTCCACCCTTTCTGACAAAGGAAATTCTGGCATCATCTCCGAACTAAATTGTAATGCTTTACCAATTGCAAGATTGATTTGTTGTTGCCAAAATTTCAAATTATCCAGATAAATTTCAGTTTTTGCCGGATGACGGTTCCAGTTAATTTGATAAGGAAAAATTTGTAAATGAATAAAACAGACAGGATAGCGATCGCCAGGACAAGTACGCGCCAAAGAACTAATAATTGCTTGTTCTAACTCAGGCACTTTTACCACCCTACCATTAATACCAACTTTCACCCAATCAGGTCGTCTACGATGACATCTATCTGGCAAACCTAAGACTAATTCTAATGATTGTCTATCCAAAAGTTGAGAATCTTGATATTGGGAAAAATTTAATATTTTGATATTTAATTCTTCAGCTTCTTGCTCATCAACTTCTTGTTGAATATACTGTAAATCGCTCAATCTTACCGTCGATAAAATTTGAGGTAAAATTTGTTTCCCCGTAGGTCCAGGACTAATGTGCATCCATAATTTCCTACCCTGCCAAACTTGCCAAGTAACATCAGGATAACAAAGAGCTATTTGCTGAATAATTAATTGTATCCCTCGCATTTGTTGTGGGGGAGAAGGCATTCCTTGACGACGTACAGGCCATTTTCCAAAAATATTAGAAACCTTAATAATAGTCCCAGGAGCAATAGCAACTCTTTCCACTTCAATAGCTTTTCCTTGTTCATTATAAACAACTCGCCAACCTTCACTTTCATCGCCGAAAAGAGGTGAATTAGGACGACTTAATATTTCTAAATTTGAGAGATTAGCTAAACTATGAAGTGCTTCTCCACGAAATCCTAAACTACTAATTTTTGTTAGGTCTTGAAGATTAGTAATTTTGCTAGTACTATGAGGATGTGCTGCTTGTTTTAAATTAGCTAAATTCATACCCATTCCATTGTCAGAAATTTGGACTCGCCACTGTTCAGAAATGATAGAAATAATGATGCGAGTTGCACCAGCATCAAGAGAATTTTCTACTAATTCCCGCACAACTGCTGCTAAAGAATCAATTACTTCTCCAGCGGCAATTAAATTAACAACTTCTTTTGGTAAGGTTTGAATTTTAGGTCGCATTTATATAAAAGCAGTAACAAAAAGCTTTGAGCTATAGTTTATAACAGGTATTAATTGTTTTTTTTACCTACCTTCTCAGGAAATTCTATGTATTTTTAGGAGCCAGATTAGACTAATATTTTTGGTGAACTAAATCTTAAAACAATAGAAAATTAAGGTCAAAAAATCCTATTTTGTGGTTATATTATAGGAAACTATTACTGTGTGTTAGCAGTGAAATATAACATCAGATATAAACCAGCCTTTGCTGCTATTTTCGTCACCTTAGATCCTGGTGATAGCATTATAGCCGAAGCGGGAGCCATGACAAGCATGGATGGTCGTTTGTCCATGAAAACAGAATTTTCTGGAGGCTTTTTCTCAGCTCTATTAAGAAAATTTTTAGGGGGTGAGTCCCTATTTGTTAATGTTTTTGAGAATAAAACTTCCCAACCTTTAAATATTACGTTAACTCAATCCATTATTGGGGATATTGAGTGTTTGGAATTAACCGGAAATGAGATATGTTTTCAACCAGGGGCTTATATTGCAAGTAGTCCTCAAGTTAAGCTAGGAGTTAGATGGGCAGGTTTTGCCAGTTGGTTTACAGGAGAAGGGTTATTTAAATTAAAAGTAAATGGCCACGGAAAAGTGTTTTTTGGGGCCTATGGAGGGTTGAGCAAGCAAAATATTGCTGGGGAATTTATTGTTGATAATAGCCATTTAGTAGCTTATAGTCCCAATATTAAAATGAGTATAGGTTTATCGGGTGGTTTAATTAGTTCCCTCACTTCTGGAGAAGGATTAGTTAATAGACTCAAAGGTAATGGTGTTATTTATTTGCAGTCTCGTAGTATTGAGGGTTTAGTTCAATTTTTAAGGCCCAAAGTCCGTTAAAAACTTCAAAAAATTATGGATATTCAATTAATACATCAACCCGATAATGCGATCGCCAAAGTTAGCTTAGACCGAGGGGAAGAAATTATCGCCCAAGCAGGCTGTATGGTTGCTATGAGTGGGTTTATCAATACCAGTACTACCCTCAGACAAGGAAAAGGAGGGGGAATTATGGGAGGATTAAAAAGAATGTTAGGGGGTGAGTCTCTCTTTTTAAGTGTTTTTCGTTCCCCTGCTCCCGACGGTCAAGTTTTTCTCGCCCCCAAATTAATGGGAGACATCCTAGTTTATGAAATGAAGGGTCAAGAATTAGTTGTCCAAGCAGCTTCTTATCTTGCTTCTGATAACGATGTAGACATTGATTTAGGTTTTCAAGGGATAAAATCTTTATTCTCAGGAGAATCTATTTTTTGGTTAAGTATTACAGGTTATGGCCCAGTAATTTTAACCTCTTTTGGAGGAATTTATGAAATAGACGTTAACGGCGATTATATTGTGGATACTGGCCATATTGTCGCCTTTGAAAGAAGTTTAGATTTTCGTATTGATAAAGCTAATTCAAGTTGGTTGGGGGCATATTTTGGCGGTGAAGGTTTTGTCTGTCGTTTCCAAGGCCGAGGCAAAGTTTATTGTCAAACCCATAATTCAGGGAGTTTTGGATCTCTTATCGGTTCTCAATTGCCTGCTAAATAATCAATTTCTTTTGAAAATGACTAGGTTCAAAGTCAGAAGAGGGGGAGGTCATTTCAGTTATCAGTACCTCAATGGAATAAGGAAGCTTGAATACACGAAATTTTATTTTTTTCCCTTTTAAAGGGGAGGCTTTAGACTTAATTTTCTGGTGATTTTGATAGTTAAAAATAAATCAGGAATGATAATTAAAGAAAGCCCAGAAGAGGAAATAAATCATATCATATAAATTTAGAAAATTCAACTTTTGTAAATAATAAAATCTTCATTCCTAAATAGATTTTTCCCTTTTCTCTTATCTGTTTTAAATTTAGTATTTATTAATAAACTAGGATGACTAGATATGTCAGAAATTGCTTATAAAATTGAACATTCTCCAGCTTATGCTTCATTAATTATTGATTTGCAACCAGAGCAAAAAGTATTAGTAGAAGCCTCAGCTATGGCCGCCATGGATACCTCAATCAAAATGGAATCTAAAATCAAAGGTGGCTTAATAAAAGGAGTTGGTAGAATGTTTGCCGGTGAATCCTTATTTATTAATGAATTTAGGACTCAAAACCAGTCAGGAAGACTGTATCTTTCCCCTAGCGTTCCTGGAGATATTCAACATTATTACATAGAGAATCGTTGTGGTTTATTAGTTCAATCATCAGGGTTTGTTGCCTGTAGTGATAGAGTAGAATTAGATACCCAATTTCAAGGATTTAAAGGCTTTTTTAGTGGAGAATCTTTGTTTTTATTAAGAGCTACTGGAAGGGGAGATTTTTGGTTTAGTTCCTATGGAGGTATTTTAGAAATTCCTGTGGAAGAAAGTTATGTGGTAGATACCAGTTATATTGTGGCTTTTGAAGAGACCCTAAATTATAATGTTGAGATGATTGGAGGTTTATCATTTAAAGGTTTAAAAACAGGAATTTTAGGGGGTGAAGGGTTGGTTTGTCGGTTTAGTGGCCAAGGCAGTTTATGGATTCAAAGTCGCGCAATTTATCCTCTATTAAACTTTTTAAATTCTTTCCGTCCTACCAAGGGTGGTGATTAAGGTTTTTCGGATTAATTATTAATTAAACTTATGAGCGATCGCAATCCTTCACCAACTAATCGTCAACTTTTAATTATATTAGGAATTTTTACAACAATTATTGTCATAATGATTAGCTTTGTATCCCTATTATTTGATTGGGCAATTACTCAAATTCCCATTAGTTGGGAACAAAAATTAGGAGCATTAATTATCCCAGTTTACGAAAAAAAAGCTAAAGATTATCCTCAACAACAAGAAATTTTAAATAGTCTTTTAGATCGATTAGAGTCTAAACTCAATAATAAATTACGAGAAAAAAGGGATTATCGAGTAATATATATTCCCGAAAAAACCGTTAACGCATTTGCCATTCCTGGAGATGTTATTGGTATTTTTGAAGGATTAGTAAAAGAAGTTAAATCAGAAAATGAATTAATGATGATTTTAGGTCATGAATTAGGACATTTTGCTAATAGAGATCATCTTCGGAGTTTAGGGAAAACTTTAGCTATTAGAATTGCGATCGCTAGTATTTTTGGAGATAATGCAACCTTAGCCAATAGTATTGGAGTTCTGATCAAAACCATTAGTAATGCTACCTATTCCCAGTCTCAAGAATATCAAGCAGATGAATTCGGATTAATGTTATTAAATAAAACCTATGGTCATGTGACAGGAGCAACAGATTTTTTTAAGAATTTTAAAGACAAAAAAAAACTAGGCTGGGACTTTTTTTCTAGTCATCCTGCCGGAGAAAAACGTGTCAAAAGACTAGAAAAATTAATTAAACAAAAACAATATAAATTAGGCGAATATTCTAATTTAGAACTAAAGTTATAGAATTCATATTTGTGAGTGTAGTTAAAAATAAACTTAAATAATGATTCCAATAAACCTGTTGATTTTAAGTCTAGGTGGTCTGGGTTCGGGTATTCTAGCTGGAATTTTAGGAATTGGCGGTGGTACAGTTATGGTACCCCTATTAGTAGCCTTAGGATATCAACCTATACAAGCAGTTGCAACTAGTGTCTTAGCTATTACAGTTACAGCGACTTCTGGTACCCTACAAAATTGGCGTATGGGTTACATTAAACCTGAAAAAGTTCTTTTGTTGTCGTTGCCAGCATTATTTGCTACTCAAGGTGGGGTTTATTTAGCGGAACAATTTTCCCCCACTCTATTATTATTAGGTTTTAGTTTACTAATGTTGGTTAATATTTATCTATTAGGGTTACGCAAACGTGTTATAGCTGAACAGAAGAATACTGAAAAAAATAGTGAAAAACAGCAATGGAGAAATCCTACTATTGCTAGAATTATTACTGGAGGAACAGGAGGTTTATTAGCTGGTTTGTTCGGCGTTGGTGGTGGGGTAATTATGGTACCTCTGCAAATTCTTTTGCTCGACGAACCGATTAAAATTGCTGTTCAAACAAGTTTAGGTGTAATTGTTATCACTTCTATCTCTGCTTCTTTAGGTCATTATTTGAATGGTAATGTTGTGTTTGTTGGAGGTTTGTTTTTAGGTTTTGGGGGTTTGATCGGCGCTCAAATTGGCACTCGCTTTCTACCGAAATTAAAAGATTCAGTTGTGAGTTTTACTTTTAAGACTTTGTTGATAATTTTAGCTATTTACACTTTTTGGAAAGCTTGGCAAATATAAGCTAATACTGATTTATAGTGCTTTTCAAATTGATGAACTACATCGCCATAACCAAAACCTTGTAGGGACGTTCCATGCAACGTCCCTACTGTGGTCTACCGATATGAAAACTGCTGTAAAATGCGTATTAGTAATAGGACTTACCCATGAACGCTATTGGTAGGGTGTGTTTTGCTGACGCAAAGCTGCGCTAACGCTTCGCGACATGAAAAGCCCTAGCGTAACACACCAAGGCTCTATATATAATGCCCTTCCGTGAGTCCTGATAATATTTCTTACCAAGGACTACCAACCATAGTAAACCCTGCCCAATAATAAGGATGAGAGAATTTTTGCTCCCCAACATTTGCTAACCCCGAAGGTAACTTCACCGCACCACGAGTTCCACTTCCCCTCAACTCACCATCTGCAATAACTACATCCCCTCGCAACATTGCTAACTGTGCCTGTCTCAATGCCTCCGCCTTGATCTTAGCATTATCCAAATGACCATAAAACTCCGTCATCAACCCCAATGTACCCTCATCACTCACATACCAAATACTAGCTACCGCTGACTTCACTCCCGCTGCTACCGCTAATCCTGCATACCCTAATTCTGCATTTCTATCCTCCACAGCAGTACGACAAGCAGACAATACCAATAACTCTACCGCCGGTTCATTCCAACCCAACTCTCGTACCTGATCTAACCTTATTTGTTCATCACCCCATAGCTGAATATAAGAATTGCTTGGTTTGCCCGGTTTAAATTCGGCATGAGTCGCTAAGTGAATAATAGGATAAGGATAATTCTGCCGTTGAGTTAACAAATTATTCAGAGTAAATTCTTCATTCAAGAATTTATTACCCTGCCATAAATCTTGAGAAATAGTTTCTAACTCCACATTTACCGCTGGTAGAGGTGCTTTTTCAATAAACTCAGAAGCTCCCATCGCTAATACTTGAGTATCTTGAAGTGAGCGATACTTGGTATCCATTAAACTCAGACTGGGAATTAAACTCAAGCTATATTTTTCAATTAAAAATTGTTCC
>JAKQYG010000203.1 GCA_023356515.1 Trichodesmium sp. MAG_R04
ATCTCCTTGAGTTAGATACGATTCGGCTTCTTGATTTAATTTTAATGCTGCTGTTTCTCGATTTTCCATTAACTTTACTGTTACTCCTACTCAGCTTACTGATAATTATATTGTTACTTTTCTTCCTCTTTTTCCCTCCTAGCTTTGACCTAAGTATATCAGATTATTTTTGCTAATTTTATTTGTAGAATTCTGAGATTTTTACCGTGAGAATCAGATCAGGAAGGAACTAACAATTTTTGAGTTTTCATTGAGTAAAAGATTGGCTTTCTATGTTCTTCCTTCTTTTTTATTTCTTCCTTGCTGATACTATTTATAACAAACATTTATTAATTTAGTAGAAGCTGTTTCAGCAATTTTGTATTAGCACTTTAATAGCTATCAACCATTAGCATTTAACACTGAGCAAAATATTATTTATCTGAGTTATTAAAAGTCGGGGCAAAAATTCTTTTTCTAACTTTTGTTTGAGGATAATTCAGCAAAAAAAAGCTGAGTGCTGAACGCTTATTAATGTTTCATAAAATTAAATAATTTTTGCCACTTTCATTAAGTCTAATAGTTTCTCTAAATTAACAAAAATATCTTTATCTATTGGTTTACTAGGGTACTTTTCTGCAAGCTGTTCTCCTAATAAATAGTAATGTTTTAAACCACATACATTGCTAACTATCCAATAGTGTTTAGCTAAATAGTCTGGAGCAAAAATTTCTAGAACCTTAGTACCAGGACTACAAAATACAAGGTTAGTTAATCCTGCACCATGAGGTGCGATTACAAATTCAGCACTAGCTAATAATACTGCTTGTTCTGCAACAGACATTGATTCTAAAGTAATACTTTCAAAACCAAATTTTTCTAAAAAACTAATAACCTTTTCTTCATTAATTACCTTTCGTCGTGAAGCTTGTTTCCGACTAATATATATCCTTTTGGCGATTAATTGTTTGAGAAGTTAGTAAGTTTATTTCACTAGCTGAAAATATTTCTTTCTTATTTATTTGACGATCGTATTTAGTTTCTAAGCTAAGTGCTTTATCCCTACATTCTGTTGCTAACTTATGCTCACCTAGAGGTGGCAATATGTTAGCCAAATTTAGATAAAAACCTGCAAAATTGGGTTTGATACTAATAGCTTCTTCATAATATTTTATTGCTTTTTTCCATTCCTTTTCCCTAGCACTTATACTACCTAGATTTGCATAAACCTCTGCTAAATCTGGATTATATTCAATTGCCTGTTTGTAAGATTTTTTAGCTGATTCTAACTTTCCCATCCTTTGCCAGATATTCCCCAATATTTTGTAAATTTCCCCAGAGTTAGGTAAAACTTCTAAAGCTTTAGAACAATTGTCATAAGCTTCATTTAACTTTCCTTGAGATAAATATATTTCAGCTTTTTGCTTCAAATCAAATGCTGCTATTTCTTGATTCTCTATACCCGACATATTTTTCATAACTGCCATTATAAATTGATTGAATCTAAGGAAAAATAAAAGAATGAAACAATAATTTCGTTTAACTGATAATACTTTCTTCCTCCTTCCTCGTGCTTACTTCTTTGAAATTACCAATTAAACTTCATACCCAAATACTCTTCTAATCTCTGATTATGAGATTGAAAATATTCAGATAATCTTTGACGGAGTAAATCAGAAATTGGTGTATAAGAACCAGAATTTAACTTTTTATATTTTGCCAGTTTATGTTCTGGCAAACCTAAAAAATCAAATACTTGCTTCATGGTATTATCGGGGGTTTGATAAAGGTCTTCTCCTCTCAAAATTAAAAATTGTTCCCTAGAAAATACCGCCATCCATTTCTGTATAAATTCTATATAAACACCTCTCCCTATATAATTTCCTGATAGTCGCCAATATTTTCTATCTCCTTGGGGTTGTTTAGGAGTAGTTTTTAGTATTTCTAATTCCTGATTAATTGCAACTTCAAAAGAGCGGTCTTCCCAGTTTAATCTCTGCCAATGATGGTATTGAGAAAAAGCTCTATCTACTGGATTTCTTAAAATTACCAATAGTTTAATATTAGGCAGTAAACGATAGATTCTTTCTGGAGCTTTATCAGTTACTAAATAACTAGGAGTAGCTTCCCCAGTAATCAAATTTTGCGACTTAGGAATGGGAGGAAAATGAGCCAGATACCAATCTATTCCTTGATGAAATTTGAATGACCAAAAATGGGTTTCTTTCTTAATAGCTGGTAAAACTTGGGGATGTTGACTAATGTAACTTGCTAAAGAAGTCGTACCGCTTTTTTGAGAACCAATAATAATAAAATTAGGACTAGGCATATTATTAAAATCCCAATAATTTTCGACAAAGGCAGGATTAAATTTGTGAGTATTATTATAACAAGCTTTTTTATAGCTAATAATTGCTTCTTTAATATCTCCTTTTTCTGTAAAAATTTCCCCTAGATTAAGATGACACAAAAAACTATTTGCCTCTTTTCTAGTGGCATCTTGATATAAATTTAATACTTCCTCAAGCCGACTTTTTAGTAAGTGTTTCCATAAAACTGAATGACGGGAAAACCAGGAATGTTCTGGTCTAAGTTTAACAGCTTCTAAGTAAGCAATAATAGCTTCCCCTTTTTGAGAATTATGCAAAAACGCATCAGCTAAATTATAGTATACACCAGAGAAATTTGGGTTAATAATAATTGCTTGTTGGTAAGCAGCGATCGCTTCATCCCATTTTTGTTGTTTAGTATATATATTACCTAAACTATAGTAACCCCAAAATAAATTTGGATTGATTTCTATAGCTTTTTCGTAACAGGATATTGCCACATCTAGCTTACCCATTTTTTGCCAAACATCTCCTAATTTTTTGTGGAATAAATGATTTTCTGGTTTTAATTCTATAGCATGACTATAAGCTGAGATTGCTAACTTATATTGTCCCTGTTTTTGCAAAACTTCCCCGAGTAAGTAGTAACATCTAGGATTTTTAGCATCTATCTTGATTCCTTGGTGTAAAACTATTAATGCTGACTCTAATTCCCCATTTTTCGCCAATAATTCTCCTAAATTTTGATATCCTGCTAACAAATTAGGATTAATTTTAACAGCATTACGGTAACAGTTAATTGCTGCCTCTATTTTGTTTAATTCTAATAATTTTTTTCCTATATTCAAGTGCTCTATAGCTGTAGCTGATTCCGGTTCTAGGATAAGTGCTTTATAAGTATATTCTGTGGCTAATTCTTCTTTTGCAGTACACTGGCAGACTTTGGCTAAATTACGATAAACTCTCGTTAAGTTAGGTTTAATATAAATAGCTTTTTGATAATAAAAAATTGCTTTTTCCCAATCCATTTGTTTAGCGTACATACTACCAAGATTAGAATGAGCTTCAGCAAAATCTGGAAATATTGTGATGGCTTTAATATAATAATTCTTGGCTGCCTCTATATCTCCTTTTGCCTGGAAAACATTGCCTAGAGTTTTGCAAGCCGGTGCAAATTCTGGTTGGCTATTTAGTGCTTTTAAACAAGCTGCATAAGCTTCATCCAATTTTCCTTGGGCTAAATTATCTTCTGCTAGTTTATTAAAATTAATAGCTACTGTTTCTATTTTTTCATTATTAGACATATATAATTTTGCTCCGGTTATTTTTAACTTGCTTCACTCAAAGAAAGTAGGGTATAAAAATACTAATATCACAATTCCTAACTATGACTACAATATTCGCCATAAGTATTTTAAGCCAGAGGTATTAATCACTGAAATTACCTTCTTATTTAAGATTATAATTTGTGTTTATTTCTCCATTTTTCTGCTGCTGCGCTATCACCTAGCTGGTCAAAAATATAGGCTATTTTTTCGTAAGCTTTATCGTAGTCTGGTTTAATTTGTATTGCTTGTCTAAAACATTCCACAGCATCAGGCCACTTTTTTTGTTTAATATGTACTTCTCCTAATGATGCATATAACCAACAAGAATTAGAATTAATTTCTATAGCTTTTCGATAACTAATAATAGCCTCATCTAATTTCCCTAGCTCCTGCAAAGCATTTGCTAAATTACGATGAAATAAATGATTATTTGCTTTTAACTCTATGGCTCTACGATAACTTTTAATTGCTGAGCGCCATTTTTTTTGTTTACCCAGTGCTTCCCCTAAGAGATATTGAAACCTAGCTAAATGTGGGTTAAGTTTGATCCCTTTACGGTAGACAACAACTGCTTCATTTATTTGCCCTTGTTTGACTAATATTTCTCCAATTTTACAGTAAGCATCCCAAATATTAGGATGATTTTTAATCAGTTGACGATAACAAGTAAGCCCTCGACTTAACTTACCTTGTTCATAGAAAATATCTGCCAAATGTTTGTGAGACCAAGGAAATTGTGGATTAAGTTTTATAGCACGTTCAAATGCCTCTACCGCATCATTTAACTTACCTGTTTCTCGGAAAATTTTTCCTAGTTTATGAGAAATTAACCAATTTTCAGGTAATAGTTCAATTAAACTTTTATAACAATCTATAGCTTCCTTTAATTCTCCTTGACTTACTAAAATTTCTGCTAATTGGGAGTAAGCTTCTGATAAAGTAGGATTTAATTTTATAGCCTCACGATAATTAGCGATCGCCTCTTTTATTTTTCCTGTACTAAATAGGATATTCCCTTGATTTAACTTTTCTAATGCTTTTTCTTCTAATTCTATTTTTTCTCCATAATACCAATATTTTTTTGCTAAATCTAGATATCCTACTTGTTCGTAAACCCGAGATAAATTACGATAAGTACCAGCCAAATTTGGTTGTAATCCAAGAGCTTTTTCATAATAATCTATAGCCAGCTGCCAGTTTTTTTTTTTAGCATATGAACTACCAATATTTGTATAAATTTCAGCCCAATTTGGTTGTTGTATAATTGCTTTTATATACCAATTTATTGACTCATCTAACTGTCCGATAAACTGCAATAAATTTCCCATATTTTTACAAGCTAAAGGATAGAATGGCAATATTTCCAGAGCTTTTTCACAAGCAAAAAAAGCCTCATCTAATTTTTCTTCTGCCAAATAAGATTCTACTTCTTGGCATAAACTAAAAGCTGACATTTCCGGCGTTAAAACTGAATACATATTTCCTTTTTTTATCAGGGACAAAGAAAAAGCAAGAATACAATAAGCTAATACGTATTTAAAATCCATATTAGTAATTTAGAATTTAGAATGGTTTTCCTGTGAACAAGGCATACAACAATAAGTCTTTTGAATACACAAAAGCTTAGAGCTCATTCCATTTATTAGTTATCAGTACCTTTGATTTCAACAAAGAAAGGCAGAGGGCAGGAGAGATTTATCTGGATACCGAAGGTACAAACCTTCTGAGGGCTAAAGGGAGCAGGCGTTTTAATTCCCCCACTGAATTTTAGTTCAGTTTTCTTGGTTACAAGTCATTTCAATTATCAGTTTTTTTGAGATACAGGGGGTTCCAGCTTAGTAAGGTAAACCTATCACGGGCAAGATGCCCACACTGAGAAAATTTAATTTTTAATATCTGTACTTCGTATACTTACAATTTACTGTAAATCTTATTAAATTATTAACTATTCCGTAATTATCTGCTAGGGCATTGTAGTAATGATTAATCAAATTAGCGTTTCTATGGAGAATTGTATAATATTATGGACTTAAATATTGAAGCTTTCAAAAAATCTAGTATCTCTATACCCAAATTTGAACGCTCTGAACTATTGAAAATTGCTCTAACTCATCCAAATCACATTTATGATAGGACTAATATTATTAGGCCAAAACAAAAAAAACAGGTTTTGGAGCATCAAGGTTTAGCCAATCTCGGCTATATAGTTTTTTGTAGAGTTATTAGTAGGTATTTAGCCAACAATTTTTCTAGTTTAGGCAAGGCAACACTAACTATTATAGAAAGTGATCTTGTTAGTAGAAAGATGCTTTCTGAATTTGCTAGATATTTAAAATTGAAGAAGTTTGCTCTATTGGGAAAAAGCTATAAATGGAAACATAAAAGTGAGCAAAATAAAATTTTAGCTCAAATATTTGAAGCTTTAATAGGTACAATTTATTTGGAGTTTGATAGGGATTTAGAACGGACTTATCATTGGTTAGTTGAACATTATATTACTGAAGCAGTTAATCAACTTTTAACTATGGCATTTAAAGATGATTCAGATTTAGAAACAGATTTTCAAGCAATAGATTGGATTGAGGTTTTACAATTATCCTCATTAAATTCAAATAGTTTATACAGAGAAGATAATCCCTTGCTTGAATGTTAATTAAATTATGGTTGATTATTGACTTGATTTTATAAACCTTTTGAATTTGCGAGAGCTTTACTGTGCTCAGATTAAACCCGCTAAGGTTTTAGCATTTTTAGACCCGAAAAAAGTGTCTAGTTTTCGCTCCTAAGAGTTCAAAAAGTTAGTATTTTGGGCGCTCCCATGGCATAAAAATCAAGGGACAAATATATTCGACTACCTCCTCTATCAATTCCCGGTTCCTCTGTAGGGACGTTGCATAATAAAAATGCGAACCTCCCTACTTCTCTTCCTGGAAGATATTAAGGGAGGATCTCTTACTGCTGAAAAAGACTTTTTTAGCAAGCCCTAGCTATCGCTCTGTGAAAACCAAAAGTAAGAATTAGAAAAATCTCTTAATAACAAGAGAGCGATCGCCACAGCAATACTCCCTGAAAAACAGATTATTTTCCCGGACAACTGAATTCTAATCCAACTCAAATTCCTCTTTCCAAGACTCATCCTTTTCCCAAGGAATTTGCTCAGTCTTCGCCATCAAGAAATTCTCCACCACCAAATAATCCATCTCAGTCCGCATAAAACACCGATAAGCATCCTCTGGCGTACAAACAATTGGTTCACCCCGCACATTAAAAGAAGTATTCACAATTACCCCACATCCCGTAAGCTTTTCAAAATGACGAATCATATCATGGTAACGAGGATTAGTTTCCTGATGAACCGTTTGAATTCTCGCCGAATAATCAACATGAGTAATAGCCGGAATTTCCGAGCGAGGCACATTCAACTTTTCAATACCAAACAACTGGTTTTCCTCCTCACTCATCGTAATTAACAAATTATTCTGCACCGGAGCTACCAACAACATATAAGGGCTAGAATGTTCAATATGAAAATAATCTGAAACCCGTTCCGCTAAAACCGAAGGAGCAAAAGGTCGAAAAGACTCCCGATACTTAATCTTCAAATTCATCACCGACTGCATCTTAGTATTCCGAGGGTCACCAATAATAGACCGCCCACCCAAAGCGCGAGGT
>JAKQYG010000204.1 GCA_023356515.1 Trichodesmium sp. MAG_R04
CTAAAAGTTGGTTGTGGAGATGGAGTTGGTGTAATTACTGGCTTTGCTATTGGGGTTGTAGTTTGGGGTCTATCTGATGGTCTGACTATGAGAGAAGGTTGAGTAGGTTTAAGGATAGGAGAAGTAGAAGAATGCTGAGACCTTAGTTTTACTGCTGCTAATACTCCTACTATTAGAGAAGCGATCGCTCCGAGTATTAACCACATCAAAATTTTTGGAGGTCTTTGTGTCGGAGGCAAATTTGTATTAGCAATTGTTCCATTTCCCAATCTTTGAGCTGGATGGTTAGGTATGACTCTTATAGTTGAATTTAGATTGAGAGAATCTGATAAAAGTTTTAACCATTCATCTACAGTTTTGGGTCGGTGTTGAATATCTAAAGCCATACCCTGAAGTATTACTTGATTAACATTAGCACTAATTTGAGGTTGTAACTCACGAGGGCTAGGCATTTCCTGTTGTACTCTCCTGGGTGCTGGTACTGGCACTTTTCCAGTTAATAATGTATAGAGAGTAGCAGCTAAACCATATACATCTGTTCCTGCTGTGCGTTTTTCTTGAGGCAAATACTGTTCGAGTGGGGCATAACCATCTGAGACCAGGTTAGTATGAATTTGAGTTTTGCCAGAGATAAACTCCCGGGCAATACCAAAGTCAATTAAAATTACTTCCCCAGTATCTTGATGCACCATAATATTTTGAGGTTTAATATCTCGATGAAGCAAGTTATTTTGGTTAACTGCCATCAAAGCACTCCCTACCTGACGAATATAATGCAAAGCGATCGCTTCTGGTAGAGGTTGACCACCCAATATTACTTCTGCTAAGGTTTTACCAGGAATATAGTCCATTACCATGTAAGGTTGACCATCTTCCACAAAAAAATCACTAACTCGGACAATATTAGGATGGACACACAAGGCGAGTCTTTTGGCCTCATCCTGAAATTCATTTTGAAACTCTAAAAAATTAGGATGTTGACTGAGAGATTCATTGAGAGTCTTAATAACTACTGGTTGTCCCAAATAATTATGAGTAGCTTTGATAGTAATACCAAACCCCCCCTTCCTAATTCTTGTTCTAAAGTATATTTGTCCCCTTGTAGGCTTTGTAATGCTTTCATTTTTTCATCCTGTTTATATTCCGTCAGTTGGTATTGGTAAAATCAGAAGTTAATCAAAAAATTGGGTTTTCAGCTTCACTCTTTTAGGGTGACTTTTTCAATAAATATGTTATCCTAAATATTAATTCTGTTGTTATTAGGTACACCCACGGGGGCAAAATGTTCCCACTATATGATTTTAACTATTTACCCTGTACATTATTTACCTGAAATTTCCTGTAACTGATAACTGAAATGACCTTAAAAATACTTTGCCTGAGTAATGGTCACGGAGAAGATGCGATCGCCTCTCAAATTTTGCAAGAACTAGAAAAATATCCTCTTCCTCCTGAACTTGCTGCTTTACCAATAGTGGGAGAAGGACAAGCTTATAGCACAGTAGCTGGTCTCTCAATTATTGGCCCCCGACAAAAAATGCCTTCTGGTGGCTTTATCTATATGGATGGAAAGGAGTTCTGGCGAGATGTCCGAGGTGGTTTATTAAGAGTTATCTTTGCTCAATTGAAAGCATTAAAATATTGGATAAGTTATGAAACTAATTTAGACCATCAAGTAGTTGTTTTGGCAGTTGGGGATATTGTGCCTTTATTATTTGCTTGGCTCAGTGGAGTGCCTTACGTTTTTTTAGGAACCGCTAAATCAGAATACATTATCCAAGATAAAACTAAGCAATTTCCTCCTAAGTCTTTGGTGGAAAGATTCCTACTTTGGTCAGGGTCAGTTTACTTTCCTTGGGAACGTTGGTTAATGAGTAGGGAGAAATGTCGAGCTGTTCTTACTAGAGATGATTTAACAGCAGAAATATTAAGGAAAAAGTTTATTCGAGCTTATTATGTAGGAAACCCAATGATGGATGGTGTAGAGTTGAATAACAGGATGCAGTCAATGCATAGCTCTGATGCCCATATGCTAAAGATGCCAGATCAACTAACAATTACTTTGTTACCTGGCTCTCGTTCTCCAGAAGCTTATGCAAATTGGGAAATTATTATTCAGGCAGTTACGGGTTTGTTGGAAGCTTTTCCACAAAAAAAGTTTTTGTTTCTGGGAGCGATCGCTCCTAATTTAGATTTAGAATCTTTTAGTACATTGCTCAATTCTTTTCATTGGCAAGCCGAACCAGAAATTAAAAATTATAGCCAAAGAAGTATTTTACAATTGCCAACTGATGATTTTCAACCAACCGTTTTTTCTAGAGAAGGAAATATTTATTTTCCAGAAAGATTTATTTCTCAGAATAGAAATGCCAGTATGATTTTAAGTCAACAAGCTTTTCCAGAATTTGTACATCAGGGAGATTTAGCTATTGCTATGGCAGGTACTGCTACAGAACAATTTGTCGGCTTAGGGAAACCTGCGATCGCAATTCCTGGAAATGGTCCTCAGTTTACATCTACTTTTGCAGAAACTCAAAGTCGTCTTTTAGGAATTTCTTTAATTGTAGTCAAACATCCTAGAGAAGTTGCTAATGTAGTTAAGTCTTTGTTGGAGAACTCAGATAAATGGCACTTAATTGCTAAAAATGGTATTGGGAGAATGGGAAAATCAGGTGCAGCTCAAAGAATTGCTGACTTTTTAATTCATTTAAATTGGGTTTAGAAAATTCTTGTAGGTCTATCAACAGTATGAAAATAATTAGACACTGTTAAATATTTATTGTGATATACTAAATTTATGTCTAACTTATTAACTATATCTGAAGCAGCAGAACTGCTAGGAGTGTCAACCAAAAAATTAGACGATGGCAAGCTGAAAAACGGCTGAATTCAAAATAAAATCTTTTAAGACTAAACTAAAAGTTAATAATAAACAAAAAACAATACTGTTATTAACTGGGGAAATAACCAGTTAAACAAAATAAAAATAAAATAAAAAATGCTAAATCATAATTTATCAAACTCAGCAATTCAAGAAAAACTTGAACCCATAGAAAATTTACAAGAAATTACTAAAACAGAATTATATCAAGAGCAAACAAATACTATTCCTCAATCGTATCAATGTGACAAAAAAATTTTTTCTGTTGTATTTTGGGCAACAATAATTACTACCACTCTGGGAGTAGGATTTGTGGGAGGACAGTTGTGGCAATCTCATAGCAATAAAACACTAAACCAAGCATCAGTAGCAGCACCAAGTAAACGAAGAAGTACTCTGGTTAAAACAATACCAATAAAAATTACCCCCCTCCAAAAAACTTCAGAATTTGTGGGAACGATGGAAGCAAAACGCTCTATTAGAATCAAACCAGAAATAGATGGTAGGATAATAGAAATTTTAGTAGAGGAAGGAACTTTGGTCTCTAAAGGGCAGGCGATCGCTAAACTCAAAAGTGATAATGTAGAAGCTAACTTAAGGAGAGCTAAAGCTAAACTTCAGCAAAGTAAAGCACGTTTAGCACAACTGAAAACAGGAGTAAGGCCAGAACAAATTGCTGCAGCTAGAGCACGTCTCCAGAAATCTCTGGCAACTTTGGCTGAACTGAAAACAGGAGCAAGACCAGAACAAATTGCTGCAGCTGGAGCACGTCTCCAGAAATCTCTGGCGACTTTGGCTGAGCTGGAAGCGGGTACTCGTGATGAAGAAATTGCTCAAGCTAAAGCAGAATTACAAGAGGCAGAAATACGACGAGAAAATGCTAGTTCGGGTGGTCTTGTAGAAGAAATTGCCCAAGCAAAGGCGCAAATAAAAGTACAAGAAGCAGAATTAGAATTAGCTAGAGAACAGGTTAGGCGAAACCAAAATTTAAGAGCAGAAGGAGCGATCGCTGAGTTAACTTTTCAAGAAATTTTTCAAGAAGAGAGAGCAGCTCGGGCAAGGGTAGAAGAAGCAAAAAGGCGAGTGACGGAATTGCAAAGAAATCGAGAATCTGCAATTCAAAGATTAGAAGCAGAAGTAGAACGACAACGCCAAATATTGAGAAGGCTAGAAAATGGTACTCGCCCTGAAGAAATTGCTAGGGCAGAGGCAGAGGTAGCAGAGGCTCACAGTAATTTAGAGGAGTTGCAAAATGGTACTCGCCCTGAAGAAATTGCTAGGGCAGAGGCAGAGGTAGCAGAGGCTCGCAGTAATTTAGAGGAGTTGCAAAATGGTCCTCGTCCTGAAGAAATTACTAGGGCAGAGGCGGAGGTAGCAGCATCATTAGCAGAGGTAGAGGCTTGGCAGGCTGAGTTTGAGGAGACAATAGTTGTAGCTCCCTTCGCAGGCATGATTGGGGATATGATTATGAAGATAGGGGATTTTGTTAATAATGATGATATTATGACTACTCTGACTGCAAATCAGTTATTAAGTGTAAATTTACTAATTCCGTTAGAGAGACTAGGAGATTTGCGGTTGGGTTTACCTGTAGAGATTAGGAGTCCGGAAAGTAAGGTTTTGGGAATTGGGAAGGTTAGTTTTATTTCTCCTATTGTTAGTAATTCTCAAACTGTTTTAGTTAAGGTAGATGTGGATAATAGTGCTGGAAAATTACAAGACGGTCAGTTTGTACAAGCTAATGTGATTTGGGAGCAACGCCAAGCTGTAGTTGTGCCGATGACGGCAGTAGGTTTTGAAGGGGAAACACGGTTTGTGTATTTGTTGGAGGGGGAAGGTGAAGAACAAAAGGCAAGGCGCCAAATAATTGAGTTGGGTTTGGTTCGAAACGATTTGGCTGAGGTGTTGTCTGGTTTGGAGTCTGGAGATAATTTGATTATTTCAGGTATACAGAAGTTGAATGATGGAGTGGCTGTGAAAGTTTTGAATTTAGGGTAAATAACAGGATGATAGTTTCACTTTGGATGGTTCAATTACAGATAATCATAGATTTATATAGATTGTCATAGGTTTCTAAGAACGGAAAAGAGATGGGAAGTCAAAATTATAGATTTAATATTAACAGGACTTACGCAAATTTACCTTAAAAATTCTATATGTAGGGACGAATGACATTCGCTCTTACCCTCGTGTAGTGCTTGTGCGTAAGTCCTGTTCAGCATTTAACTTTTGAGGAGTAGCACGGAGATTTAAGAAACCCGGTTTCTTGGAGAAACCGGGTTTCTGGGCCTGAGAATGTAGAAGATTGGGAATTTTCTAGTTGCCAAGAATATATTAAGTTGCGTCAGGGGGACTTGCTGAAGTTGGATGGGATGCGATCGCTTAAGTCAATTCTCTCTATTGGTAATGGGGCTATCTTGACGAACTGCTTGTTGCCAAGTTTTAGGTTCTACATTTGCAAAAGCCTTAATTTTAGCTAATTTTCCTAGTGCTTTTGCCATCTTTTCCCCACGAAATTTTTGATTTGACTCTGGTTTCTTTTCTAAGAAAGTAACGTAGACTTCTTGGGGGCGATCGCTCAATTCAGGAGTATCTTCTGTCCACTCCAAATAGTTTCTTGTTAATACAGCGTTATAGGTGCGTAACATAATATTTTTGGGTTCTATAAAGGGACTAAATATTTAACTCAGAATAGCTCTAGACAATCTAACAATGGGTTAGAACACAACTCTTGTATTGCTGTTGCCCCAGAACGTAAGATTGATTCAACTTTTTCTGTTTTAGCGTTCCCGAACGTAGGCAAATTACCTTTGGTAGAGAACCATAAAGACTACTTTTTTCAGCACAGTCTGCATCTTGGGTGACGATACAAAAATTTTTTGCTTTGGCAAATTCCCAAATTTCTGTATCTGTAGCTATGGTCATTGCTTCAAATTGAACATGGCTTGCATCAGGGAAAATATCGGCTAGTGGTGGAATTAACTTTCTGCTTAAGTTTTGGTCAAATAGTAATTTCATTCTTTAGTTATTACTGCTACTGAACGACGTTCTCTATCGGCAGAAAATTCTAGACAAGCTCTAATATCCTCTTCTGTTAATTCAGGAAAATCGTCTAAAATTTCTGTAAAAGACATCCCAGCAGCTAACCATCCTAAAACATCGTAAACTGTAATTCGCATTCTTCTAATACAAGGTTTACTACCACGCTTGTCTGGTTCGATAGTGATGATTTTTTTTATAACTCATACTTATAATTTTAAGTGATCAGACTAATTTTTTTATGGTAGTCTTCTATTATATAGCCTTTTCAAATTGTGGTCAATTAAACATCGAATTGCTGGAGTCATCAGAGTTAGTGGAAGGAACCCAGGTGCTAGTAACTTTGATTCCTGATGATGAATCTGAGTTTGGTCTGGTTACTCTCAAGATGCAGTGGATAGGATGGCTAATATTCTCGCCTAGGCCCTTTTGGAAA
Source organism: Trichodesmium sp. MAG_R04 (assembly GCA_023356515.1). Taxonomy (GTDB): domain Bacteria; phylum Cyanobacteriota; class Cyanobacteriia; order Cyanobacteriales; family Microcoleaceae; genus Trichodesmium. The sequence goes on from JAKQYG010000204.1 coordinate 6,357, forward strand.
GTCAGTACCATGAAGCTATGGATCGATGGATCGGATCGATTTGTGGCAGATTAATCAAGCTCATTAATATTGAAAGGAAAGTAAATGAAAAAAACAGAATTATTAATTCTATTAAAGAAATACCGTCAAGAGTTGCTGCAATATGGAGTAAAATCCTTGGCAGTGTTTGGCTCTGTGGCACGGGATGAAGCAACGCCTACAAGTGACATTGATTTATTGGTGGAGTTTGATGGCATAGCAACTTTTGACCGTTACATGGATTTGAAATTTTATTTAGAAGATAATTTGGGGCACAAAGTAGATTTAGTGACAAAAAGAATGTTAAAACCTCAGATACAAGAAACTGTGTTACAAGAGGCAATTGATGTCGCGTAATTTAAAACTATATTTTGAAGATATTATTGTAGCAGGTGAAAAAGTCATACGCTACACTGAGGGAATGGGTTTTACAGAGTTTGTAGTAGACGAACGCACCTTTGATGCTGTAGTACGAAACTTGCAGATTATCGGTGAAGCTGTTAAACAAATTCCCCCAGATATGAGGTTGCGTTATCCACAGGTTGAATGGCGTAAAATTGCGGGACTGCGGGATGTATTAGCTCATGCTTATTTTAGTTTACAGGATGAAATGATTTGGGATATTGTCCAGGGTAAAGTACCACATTTACTTGTTGAAGTCAAGATCAATGGATAGGGTAGAATCTTATCGCCAAATTGTTCAGTCTTTGCTGACAGCTTATGCTGCTATACCCATAGCTAATGGTCAGATTGATTGTTACACAGTTTTTGATACTACACAAGATCGTTATCTGGTAATCAATGTGGAGTGGGACGGCTATCGGCGGGTTTATGGTGGTGTTTTACATTTGGATATTAAGAAGGGCAAAATTTGGGTCGAACAAAATATGACGGAAATGAGAGTAGCTCAAGAACTTGTGGAACGAGGGGTGGAG
>JAKQYG010000205.1 GCA_023356515.1 Trichodesmium sp. MAG_R04
TCAACAAATCTAATAACCTTGCTGGCCAAGACTTCGTTTAGTTTGGAGGCTTCTTTTATAACGTTCCACCCAAAGAGACCCACCTGATGATTGAAAACCTCTAGGGGTAGCGTCACTAAATCAAGCTGATTTTCTGTGTCATTCTCCACTAATCTTATTAGAAAACTAGGGGGATCTGACATCGGCTCTAATTCAACCCTTGACTTCTTTTGAGGTGTCAGGCTAATTGCTGAATAAACGTTTTAGATACTTGAAGCTATCGAATTATATAAACAACGTTGGTTTTTGTCCAAATGATGTAGCCAATTATATACTACTCCAATAGAATTATTGGCCATTTTGGATATGTTTTTCCTTTCGCTTTCCCCTAGTAATCCACCCAGATAGTGGCGGAATCCTGTTTTTTGGGGTTAGTTTTTCCAACAATCATCAAACTTTTGGTAGTCCTGTATATGTAGTGATAAAATTACAGTGAAGCGATCGCTTCATTATAATGATTAATGAAATACCAAATAGCTCCTAGATGGTAATAAGCTTTTTAGAAAAGGATAAAGTCTTTCTGACCAACCGAGAAATTCTTTGCAGGACTACCCTAAAAAGATTATTGATTTATATACTATTCACTCAGGAAAAGGAGGTGAGGGGCACTATACTTTCATCATTTATCCTGAGAATATGCCAATTCAATATGAGAAACAAAGTCGAGAGGAAAGGCAGCAAGAACAGCACATGATTTATGTGTCGCTGACTCGGTGTTTAGCACGGGCTAAAGGTGGTATTTTGTGGTTGGTTTTGGGGGATAAAAAGGGTGAGGTGGAATGGCCTATATGGCTACCTCATGATTATCGCAAGTTGTGGAAAGATGATAATCGTAGGCCATTAAGCCTTGATAGTTTTGATGATTTAGAGTTAGAATTAGATGATGATGATAGTGATTTTGATTTTTAGTTGGCACGCTCATATCAGCTTCTCTAGTTTCAGCTCTGATAGATTAAAAGTTAAGTGTGGCGATCGCTCTCCAACAAACAAACCCGTAAGATTTAAACCCTGCGGGCTTTACAGCCAAGCGCGTACAATTTCGTTCCATTACTCTCACCTGTTACAAAACTTTACAACGCTGCACTTGGCTACGCGAACCTACTATTACCGCCATATAGCAATCTTGATTTATCTTTCCATAATATCTTAATTCATAACTAGATTCACCAACGGCGAAACTTCTTTATTAATTGCGACAATAGCTTTATCGTAAATATCTGTAGCTTCTTTCATAGAGTTACCTATACTCATCATTCCAAAACGTCCAAATTCTGATAACGAACTCATTAAATAAAAAACTATTCCTTTTTCTGAATGTGAATCATAATTTAAGTGATGATATTCAATAATGTCGATTAATTGGTTAGGTAGTAATCCTTTGTATATATCTTTTTTTAAGTTGTCTGATGATATATAATATTTTGGCTTCCCACTTTGACTATAAAAAATAGTATCTTCGTTCATAAAACCATTCGTCAACGATTGAAGAATCAAAATTGGATGTGTTGTTCCTCCTTTGCGGAGATTAATTTCAATTGCATTTAGTTCCCAAAAATAGCTATTAGTGTCAGATAATTTTTTAAAAGCTATAAAATCAACACTAAAGCAATCTAAAGCTCCTTTCTCTGCTAGGTTTTTTCCAATAGAAAGACCTAGTCTACATAATATCTTTTGATACTCAATATTTGCGGGAAAGTGAGAACCAATGAAAGTTTGACTCTCAGGGTTCATAAATACTTGTTCCTGAGTTGAAAGTATCTTTACTTCTCCACTAGGCATAATACAGCCCTGAAAACTAGGAGATTGTTTATCTATTCCTTCAAGGAATTCTTCAACAATTGCACCTGATTCTAAAATACGATTTTTAAATGTATCCCACGTTTCATTTTGCGCTTGGAATTGCAAAAAGTGTAAATTTTGTTCAATTTTTTTTACCAGAACCTTATGAGATATTTGAGCTAAATCATCATCAAAAATTATTTTTAAGCTCAATATTGCATTGCCTAAACCAATAAAACCTTCATTTAGCTTTATTATTACTTTTTTTAAACCAGGACTATTTTCCCATAGGCAAGCTATAGATTCAGACAAATCACTTATATTGTAAATCAATCTACTACCTGGAGGATGTAAAATTTGACAATCGCTAAAAATCTGGCGACTACCTGCTTTTGTACCCAAAAAAGATAAATTAGGACTTGAAGCAACAACAGGAATTCCCAATTGCTCTGAAAGAGAACATTCCATATTTGTTGAATTATAACTAACCATGAAAGCTCTATCTAGATTTAGTTTTTGTCGTAGTTCTTGAATAAATCTAGGTCTTTCAAGAATTTTCTGAGTCAAAGCTTTTGGAGAGGAATCACAAATTGAAAGACATATAAAGTTATCACACTCATTAATAGAAGAAACATCTAGCATAGTTTTTGCATAATAATTCAATATACTAGGGTGTAGTGGTTGTGACATAATGTAGAATAAGCGAACATTAGGCTTTTTCAGCCAAGCCAGGCACGGTGGCAGTAGTCTTTCTTCAAGATGATGAAACCCAGTAACCTTCTTTGCATCTCTTTCATCTAGCGTTATTGATGGAACAACAAGGATATCACTACCAAAAAAATGAGTTTTTTCAATCTCAGTCCAACATGCGCGAAGCTTGTTTTGAAGTTCTTCAAATGTTCGACTTTTGTTTAAATTCATAGTTTATAGTTTACTGTGTAGCTATATATTAATAACGTAATAATAAGGTATTAAGAGATAAATTTAGTTGATTGGTGTATTAATTGAACTCCTTTAAACAAAACTTTTTTTCTCCATATATTTGAAGAAGGATAAAAAGCCTCTTTAATTCTAATTTTAACTGATGAATACGACTTATCATTTTTACCATAATGATAATTTCTATTTTCTTCTCGTAATGCAAAGAGAATCAAAATAGGTGAAACAGTGCCAAACTCTTGTGTTAAGAAATTAACTTTTGCTTGATGTAAAAGCTGAGGAATAGCTTGAGAAATACTACCTTTTATGTTATAGGCTACAGATTTCTGTGGGTTTTGTATTTTTATTCTTTCTTTACCAAAGTGTTTTTGAAGTTTTTCAAAATATTTAGGAGAACAATTTTCTTCTATAAGAAGTAAATCATTTGCAAAACTACCTAAACCTGTATGAACGTCTATGGCACAAATATTCTCTACTGAAGATAAATTTTTGAGAAGCCACTCCTTATAATTTACTAATTCTTCCTGAATTTCCATTCCTCCAAAAAAATAATCCTTTTGGAAAATCATATTGACCAGTTGCTATTGCTTGCTTAACGGGTACAAAGCCATATTTAAGAATTATTGCTAATGCTCTTAGAAAAAATAAATCAAATACGGCAGGACAATCAGGATTTATTAAGGAATTAATCTTACTATAAATATCGGGAGAACCAGAATACTCATCACTGGAAAATAAAAAATTTCGGTTTAAATCAACGTTTAAACCATTAACACGACGCAAATTTATCATTCCATAAGGATTTAAGCAATGTACTAGAATTAATGCATATTCATTGCTTAAGACAGGTAAATTATTTAAGACACAGGTTTGTATGGCTGAACCAACAAACCCCTCTACTCCATGTAAACCCGACGAATGCAAAATTACGTTGCGAGGCTTGGGATTTCCTAACCATGCTATATCAGTATATAAAGAATTATTTCGGCAATCTTGAGAGTTTAGTTCGATTGTTTCAAGTTTTGCATTTGCAACTTTTGCAGCATCACAAAATTTATTTCTGGCTTCATTATAGGTTTCAGAGAAATATTTTAAATCATAGAAGTGTGAAATAATCATATATAAATTAAAGACAGAAAAAAGTAGAAGATAGTAATTAGATAAAAATTAAAACCCCAACTAATTGCCAACAACATATGAAGTTGGAGTTTTAAATCCTGAATGGTAAAATTTTAAATAAACTCTTCTCTCATAATTTATGAAAATTACTTCCCATTTGGATAATTAGACCATGCATAAGTTAATTCAGCAAAAGGAGCGAAATCTATATTTATCCCTTCTTGATTATATACACCATTATCTCTAAGCAAAGCATGAAGAAACGGTAAACGATACATTGGTATTCCTGGGTATAAATGATGTTCTAAATGAAAGTTTCCACCAAAATAAAGAATAGTAGTTAAAGGAGAAACTATACTTCGAGAAGCATATAATTCTTCTTTTCCAGTTCCTCCATGTTGGATAAAAACAGTAAAACCATTTGCAAAAAGGGCAACTAAATTAGGTATCCATATTCCTACTAGAGCATAAATAGGATTATAAATAGAAATCATAATATAAGATGATAACCAAAAAATTGAAAAAATTATATTCAAAAAACTAGCAACCTTTATACTTCTGCTATTTAACCCAATTTTGCAATCATAAGTTAGAGGTTTCCCTAAAGCCATTTTGATTGTATTTGACCAGTAATGCGGAAGTCGTGACGGAAATGCGAAAAAAAGTCGATTTAAGAAACCTTTCGATTTATCATACCTACTGTAATGCATTACATCAGGATCTGAAGATTGATTGATGAATCTGTGATGATACCAATGAGAAACTGAAAATCCCATTTCCATAAAACCAATCACACAAGATGAAAAAAAACACCCCATGATAACACTTATAAACTTGTTTTTGCTAAGAGTAAAATGTGTACCATCATGCCCTAAGTTTCCCATCAAACGTAAACCTCCTAAAGATAAAAACAAAAGGAATGGGAATAAAATTACCTTAATAAAAATGTTTAAGTTAGATATAAGTAACTCATAAATTAAATAACCTACACCAAAGTACATTAAGCATGCATATAGTACGAAAATTAAAGTTCCTAAAATAGAAGGACGATGCATTTCACGAATTTTATCGATTACTTCACTGTTAAGCGAAGAACCTAAAGCCTTGTTGTTCATAACTAAAATATCCTAAATTATTTACATTGATATTATTATAGTTTACAGTTTAATTTAAAATGAATTCAAGTAGTTTTCTTTTTTCACCTTTAGCCTCTCTATATATATTGTACAATTTAGAAATTTCAAGAAGAATTAAAGAACTCTCTGGACTATTTGCAAAACGGCTATCTTTGTATGGTCCAAATATTTCAATAAAACCAACTTGATGATAAAAACCCTTAAGATGGTTTTTTTTATCAAGGAATATGTCAGCTAGTATATAGTTTGCATTAATTTTTTTAATAGTATATTTAAGAGCCTCCCGCATTAAGTATAATACAACATTACTTCTACGAAATTCTGGTAAAACTATCATATGACCCAATTCTACAACTTTACCCTTATTTTTCCAATTATCAATATTTGTAACTTCATCACAAGGAAGACCAATAGGAGAATCTTGGATAACTTTAATAGTTCCAATAGCCTTGTCTCTACAGAAAGCAATAAAATATGTTGAATAAGAGCTGTATCTATCAAAAGATTCTGCAAAATCGTCTACACTGCCAATTCTTTTCTCTTCACTAATGTAGACTTCTGCTCTTAATTTCAATATATCTACTAATCCTTGTTCATCTGCTTTGATGACTTTAAAATTATTTGATTTCAACATAATAAAAAACTCCTACTTGAGTAAATAAACCAAATCAGTATAACCATTTATATATGATAAAAAAGAAATCTGTAAAAGTGGAAATATGAAATTGAATAATAAGACAGATTCTTCTTGATTTTTTTATTAACTAAATGCAAATTCTTAAAAGAAACTTTTGGATAAGTATGGTGTTCTACATGATAATTATTGCTATTTACAATAAATCTAATCAATGGATTGGTTTGAATAGAACGTGTATTTTTGGTTACATCTCTCGTATCTTTCTGACATCCTATGTGTTCTGGTAACTCTATTAAAAAATGAAAAACTTCACCAAATACAAGCCAAGGAATAAACCATATTTTTACAAATAAAAAAGTATGATTTATGATGTCATATAATACTGCACTTATCGAAATAACTAATAACAAGATATATTCTATAAGTACACTCTGTTGTAATTTATGGCTATGTATAGAGAATGGATATTTACTCTTTAAAAAAGATACCAATGAGAATAAGAAGTGAGGAACTCTTGATAAATTCCATGCTCTTATTATAAATAGGTGCCAATTTTTTAGAGAAGCATCTTTGTAATCAAAAAGTTCTGCATCCTCTGCTGTTCCTAGATATTTATGATGATGTAAATGTTGACACTTATAGTGGGTGTATGAAACAAGCATTGGAACTCCTAAAAAGAATCCAAAAAATCTGTTTAACAGGTCTAAGTGAAACATATTACCATGTAAAACTTCATGCTGTAATTCTAAACCATGAGCAAAAAGCAAACCTAGTAAAATTTCTAATACAAACAAAATCCCAATGTTATTTGAGCTAATTATTATAAATATAAAAATCAGCAAAAATATAAAGTAGTTTAACAACTTTAAAAGAGAATCAATATAGTTCAATTTAGATAATATAACTAATTCACTAGAATTAATTCGAGTTAAATTCATAAACACTCCTTGCCAAAAATACAGAATACAGCTTTTAAATACATTCGACTTTTTTCGTAATGTTTGGCCTTAGAGACCATTTATAAAGTAAATCTTTAGGAAGTTAGGCGACGCAGCATAAGGAGCTTGAGCAGCAATTGTACAAGAAACCCCGTTAAGGTATTTGCGATTACTGTACCAATTAAACCTCTCTGAGAAAAAAGTCTGAACCCCTTGATTTATCTTTCTAAATTTTTGTACCAAATAAACTACAATTTAACTGGGACACCTATTTATATACAAAACGTAACAAAGACTGATACCTAGAACTCATTTATAGTAAGCATTTCATCAAAATTAAAATTCATATTTTTAACTAGAATAATCAGATAATGATTATCTAATAATCAAACATTTTTAGCAAATACATTTAACATTTTGTAACCTTATTTTAATGGATGTTAAAAGTAATATTTATCCGAAAAGAACTAATTATAGTATTGACAATTTTATTTTGACAGTACGCTATATGTAGCGTACCTGCGTAAGTCCTGATATATTTATCTATGGCCCAATCTGATAAGTTTCCGTCCATACATATTATGACCTTACAACGCTTGAGGCACTCAGCCCATTTCTTCAAACACTCAGCGCGATTTTTGCGGTGGGTGCTTGCAGTAAGGATATGATTGATGGTCTCCATGCACTCGTCTAAAATTAAGACTTTTCCATCAAA
>JAKQYG010000206.1 GCA_023356515.1 Trichodesmium sp. MAG_R04
TGAGTTTTTGGTGTTGTTTGTTCTGAGATTTAACCTGTTTTGGGAGTATAGTTAATTTATCATTACTATATTTCTTATATATTTCTTGGAGAACAAAGCTTCCAGGTGCAACAGCAAGGGACCTTTTACAGTAAATTATAGCTTTATTTTCCTGAACTATGTCTTTCCTCTTTAGGGTTTTTTCTAAGTTATTTATAATCAATTCTAAACCCAAGATATTTCCTGATTTTTCTGCAATATTGAAGCTTTGATCAAAATCTTTTAAAGCTGCTTTATAATTTTGTTGCAAAACGGAAATCATTCCTCTAGCTTGATAAATTTGAGCCAAATACTTCAGCTCACAATTTTCAATCTGTGAATGTTCAATAGCCTTGTTTAAGTAATCTCTTGCTAAATCATTAGGTTTTTTTGTCATAGAGAATATTTTACCTACGATGTAGAATGCATCCTTTTCTAGTCCTTTTTGCTGAACATTTTCTGCTAAAGATATACTCTTATTAAGATAATATTTATCACTATCCCATTTTTCAGCTCTATCTTTAATGAATTTCCGTAGACTTTCAGAAAAATCACCATTAACTATTGATCTGCTATATAGAATGTTGTCAATCTGGAATAATATATAAAAAGCTTCAAAGCCATCTGATAGCTGCTCTCTAAAAGAGGACAATTTGACATTAGGAGGTTCATTATCAGCTATCTCGCAAAGATTTTTCAAACTCTCAATTGCTCGATTATATTGTAGTGGAAGAAGTTCTTTTAAACTCTCTAAACCATCTTGAAGAAACTCTGTTGATTTCTTTTCCTTCTCCCTATTGTTTTGTTTATCCCAAATTTTTGTAGATTCTTCAGGCCTTTTTCTAAATTCAGGCAGTTCACAAATTTTAATTTGGTACAAAAATGCTAGGAATGCATCACTTAAAAGACCTTTGGCTTGGAGTATCTTGCCAAGGAAACTATACCCAAGTGATTCATTAATCATATTATTAGTATCTTGGCCAATTTTGATTACACACTCGAATAATTCTTGTGCATCTGTTAGATAGTTTTGTGACTCTAATTTTTGCCCTACATTTCTTAACCTTTGCGCCAATTCTTGTTTGTCAAAAGTATTATCAAGACTAAACAATAACAATAGAGCTTTTGAGGCATCTTTATCACTTACTAATTCTTTACTTAAATCCTTTATTTGTGTCTTTAATTTACTAAGATTTTTAATTTTTCTAGATACAGTATAAAACTCTGCACTTAGTTCAAAAAAATCCAATGCTTTGACTTGGTTTTTTGCTTTAACTTTTTCACCTAAAGCAATGAGATGATCTAAGAGATAGCTGTTATTTTTAATTATTTCTTTGTTTTCTCTGAGAACCATTAATATATCTTCAAGCAATCTTAAATTAGGTTGATTTAGTTTCCCCATAATTTTTACTAGATCACGAGTTCCAATTTTAATTTGTTCGTCATCACTAATTTCTTGACCAATTTTAATTTGTTCGACAAACAACCTAGCTGCATGATCTTGCTCTTTTTTATCCGATTTTACTTTGCCCAAGATATTATAACCTATAGCAAGTGATTTCCTATCTTTACTATCTTGAGACAGTTTAATTACATACTGAATTACTCTTGTAGAAAATTCCAATTCATTTTTTTTACGAAGTCGGGACCCAACAATTATTAGGTTTTTTATTATGGGGCTGATATACGAACTACTTTTAGCATACTTAACTACTACCTTAACTTCTTTTAAAAACTTGTGATAAGCTTGTTTTAATTTATTTTGCTTAATAAATAGCCCAATTAAAACCTTCAGTCCATCAATGAAATAGTTGTTGTCTAAAAATTTGCTGACATCAATTTGAGCTTCAAGTATTGTTTTGGCATCCTCAAAGTTTTTCAGAGATTTTAGTAATTTTCCTAATTGTAAAAGCCAACATATAAACTGCGTTTTATCTATAGAACTAATCTCATACATAGAATACAATTCATTGAATGAATACATACCTGAACGCATTTTACTTTTTTCAAACTGTAATTTAGCTAAATCGTATAACCCTTTAGCAAGAAGTTGATGTTTCTTTTTTACCTTACTGATTTGATTGGCAGTCTCTATTACTTTAATAGCTATGTTTGCTAGATCATTATAATGATAATGCTTCAAATAATAACTTAATGAATGAAGCCTTTTGATCAGAAAATTTATATCTTGTGAATATTTTTTGTTTTTTAAGATAGATTCAAAACTGTTTAAAAACACATCATTATTGTTGAATAAGAAGTCAGGATTCTTTTTCAAAAGTGTCATGAATCCCGAATTGGAATATCCTCCTAATTGTAGTTTATCTTTATATTTTTCTCCAATCAAACTTTGCTCAAGAAAAGCTGTTATTGCTTCCTCTAATCTGCCTATTTTTTCGTATAATAACCCTTTACTATTTAACGCTTTTGCAAGATTTTTCCAGTCATCATTATCCCTATAAATATCAATAGTAATTTTTGCTGCTTCTATTGCTCGATCAACGTCAGAATATTTATCAGATGCAGACACTGAAAAACTTCTTAATGTACCTACCAAAGGTTCTTTATCTTCTAAATAATTTCGTAATTTGTAGGTTTGCTTTAGACATTCTAGAGCTTTATCTCTATATTTTTCTTCAGCAATCATATTTTCATTGATTAATAATCCTCCTATCTGTATAGATATGATTGCTACCATACGATTGTCTGGAATACTTTTATTAACCTTAATCTTATATTCATAAAGATTTACTAACAAATCTAGTTTTCCTAACATTTTACATAACATTTGAAATTTCTTTGCTGAATAACCTAATTCTCTAGATAACTGCTGTTTAAGACTTTTGGAGTAACAAAGTTTATAAGTGTGATCGAGATAGTCTTGTGCTTCTTCGTTTTTTTCTCGGAGCTTTAGTAAACCATATAGACAAACAATAGATCTAAAATATAAATTGTTAATATCTTTAGAACGAATACATTCTTGATAATCTTGTATTGCTAAATCAATTGTTGTCTGAATATTTATTTTTTGAGCAATTAGTTCTTTCCGTGATAATAACACGAAGACAGAATTTCCACGACTAAACAATGCCTTCTGCAATAATTTTTCGTTATTATTATCCAACTTTCTAGATTGATTCACAGCATTGCTTAGAGACTTTTGAACTATTTCAACTTGGCTTGGACCGAAACGCTTATGATTTATACCAATTAAGCTTCTCCCAAAATCCTGCTTATGGAACAGTTTTATAAGGGTTTTAATAGTTTTTCTAGATTCTATTGCTATTGCTCTTCCTAATAGTATCCCAGTTCTCATATACCACTTTATCAAATATTTTTGGCGTTCTTTTTTAGAATGAAGTCTGTTATTAATAACTATTTTTGCTGCTTTCAACCTTCTTGAAGCATAATATATTTTACTATTGAAACATGAAAATTTTGCTGCTCGCAAACAACAATCTATATATAATTGCCAATATTCTATTTTTATAGCTAACCTTCTCACTATTGACAGTGCTTTTTCTGCTTCTTTGCCGTCTAGCTCTCTCTCAAAAAAACAGTTTAATCCTTCAGCTATTTCTTTCCAATCTTCGTGATTTTCAGGTAAAGTGTTAGAACGCAAAAATCCTAGAAAAGTAGGAAATTCTCTTAGTAAAATATACTGAAATTTTGGCTTAAACGTTTTTGGCTTCTCTCTTAACTCCTGTTCTTTCTTTTTAACTAACCATTTTAAAGCTTTAATTATATTAGACTTATAATTTTTTAATTCTTCTAATTCATCATAAGTTTTATTATTGTCAAACTGTTTAACCTTGCCCATAAAAAATTGGGCATGCTTTTTTCTAAGTTGTTCCTGTTTAGGATACTCTTGCAACTTCTTAAGAGCAAATGAGTAAATTAGTGAGTGTAATATATAAGCTTCATTATCTTGATCTTTTTTATCTACCAGTGAGAGACTAGAAAGACGCTCTAAAACTGCTGAATGTTTTAAATCATCATCAGAGGAATAATTGGGATTGTCATTATTGATAGCTATTACAGCTTTCAGGAAAAATCCTTCTTCAGCAAAAATAGCTAGACTTACAAAAAAGTTTCTCTGAGCTTCTGATAAAAGCTTATAACTTAATTCTAAAGAAGCTTCAACACTCCAATCAATTCTTTTGTCTGATTCTCGAAAACCACGCGCTGAACGATCTAGTTCTAGCCGTTTTTTTTCATCAAGTAGCGAGCTAACATATTTCTCAAGCATTTCATAATAAAAATTATCTTTGTAGTGCTTTTTATAATCCCCTAAAGTACAACCTGAAATTCTGAGAGCGAGTGGGAGATGATCAACAATTTTAATTATCTTTTCTACAAAGGTTTTTTCTCTTGGCTTAAAATCTTTACTTCCCATTAATTCCCCAAGTATTTCTAGAGATTCATTAGCTTCTAACTTGGGAATCTCAATTGTAGTACTAGTATTTTTTACTCTTACATACTGTTCTACACGCTCGGACAAATTTTTATCTCTAGTTGTTACAATGACAGTACACTTATTCTTTTGATTTTTAAATAAATCTCGAAAAAAATTAATTATACTCTGATCATGGTTCTGATTAATATTATCAAGTATTATGAGAAATTCTTTATCATAAAAATTGTCTTTTATTAAACTTGTAATCTTTCCATCATAAAGATTATCTTCATCTAGTTCTATTTTTTTACCTAAAGTGCTGATGATTTTGAAAGCTATACTATCTGCTGTTACTTCTTCAATTGTATATTTTGTTCCAATTATTCCATCTTTAAAGTGTTCTTTGTCTTCCTTATATTTTTTTGCAAAATGATAAGCAAGGGTTGATTTACCAATTCCAGCTTTGCCAACCAAATAAATAATACGTGTCTTTTGAGTATTTTGATTTTCAATAAGTTTTTTTTCTATTTCCTTTATTTGCTCTGTTCTACCTTTAAAATTAACAATTGGTGATGTCTCAGGTAGTTTAAAAATTTTTTGAGAAGAGATGGGGTCAAGTTTAGGAGTTTTTTGTTCCTTTTCTGGAGATTTATTAATGGAAGAAATAACAACAGGTTCCTTTTCCTGTAGTTGGTGGAGGTTCTCTAAATCTTCCTCCCGGCCTACTAATTTTGTGACGCCACTGCGGGGAAGATTTTGGGGAATGCTCTGAGGCACAGTCGACGAACCAAACAATTGACCGCCCTCGTTATCCTGCCAGCGTAGATAAAGCACTGGGCGATACCACTGATTGCCTTCCACACCCATCGCTGCCCGCCCCTGACTCACTGCTACCGCTAGAGAATTTTTCTGCCCCAGAGAACGATAAAACTGTTCGGTAAATTTAGTCGCACTGTCAACCCTAACAGAATATTGCATCGCCACCACCGCAGGCACCTGATGAGCAATAAGATTTTGAGCAGCACCATTAAACACCGACTTCCCTACTATTGTCATTCCCGACTGACAAGCACTCAAGACCACCAAAACCACACCTCCAGTTTGATTGTCACCATCACTCAAACCAGACTGGTGTAGCTGATTTCCTAATTCCTCAACACTAATATAATCAGCATCTCCATCCTCATCCTCAAACACCAAATATCCTTGGGGTGAGGGCAACTCGGCATTACAGTTTCGGCATCTTTCTACTACAGGTCCACTATTCATTGTTCCACATTCACGGCAGCGTTTACCAAACAAACCATGTCCGTCAAAATGTAGCACATGGGGCGCTTGTTCTCCCCGATGTTCTGTCAGATAAGTTCTTAACTCTGCAAAAGTCGCCTTTTCCAGTTGCTTTTGAGAAATATCTCCTTTATCACTAGCAGTTTTCAACCCCTTACCTACAGCTTTTTGTTCCTTTTTGGAAAGCGGTTGCAGGTCAAGTTTTTCATCGGACGCACCAGAAGAAACCAACAAAACATTGAGTTTGTCTGCTGTCTGTAAGTTAGGAGGAACAGCTGGATAGGCAATATATCGAGAAAATTCTACTTGGCGATGAGAGAGAAAATGTCCGTTGTGTAATAGTTCCCAAGGATAATCTGCCAGTCGCATTTTCTGGACTACATCCGCTTCCAGTTTCAACCTCACTACCAGTAATGTAAACTCAGACTCAGCCAAACTGATAGACTGCTTTAACAATTTTTCTACTCTACTACCTGGAGGAAATAAAGAATTGTAAAGTGCTTGACCAATATTCACCAAATAGTTAGGATGGAAAGTTGAGCGATCACTCCCTAACAAACCTGCTTTCTCCATCCATTCTTGCTCCCCCCCTGCTGAAAAAAACTCAGAGTTAAAACTAGAAACCTCCAGACTTCTAATTACGGTAATACGCCAGTCGCGTTCAGCATCCAAAAAAGGTAATGATGACTTACTTTCTCCCTCACCAGCAGGAGACTGAGTAACAATAACCTTAAACTCAGTGGGATTGTCAAGGGGTGAGAGATATAACTCCAGAAGTTTCATAGCTCTATTGGTTTTCTCCTATTAGAAATTTGGTTGTGGGCCTTTCATTCCAGCATCAATATTCTTTTTCAATAATTCTGGCCAACGTTCAGGATACTGCTTTTTATAAATGGCCAAAAGTTGCTCTCTATTCAAAAGAGGGGACAATTTAACTTTTACCTTCTGAACATCATCACGACTGCTTCCTCCTCCCATTTCAAAAACATATATTTTGATTCCAGCTTTTCCTTCTTTTTTAACTGTTACTTGTAATTCTAATTCCACAGAATCTACTGCAAAAATAGGAATGTCTGTTTCGCTATCTGGCGACTGGGTAAGTAATTCCTGTTTGACTTGTTGGATCAACTCTGTTAGGCCAATCAAATTTTCGTTGTTCATGTTTGACTCTACAATACAATTTGTGTTGACAAAGGATTCGTGGTTTATAGAAGTTGTTCAGCAATTATACAATTAACTCTCCTGGATAATTAACAATTATTAGAGTTGTTAGGAAATAAGATAAAATAATTAAAGAAGAAATTAGCCAGAAAAATGCTAAATATTGAACGAGCCTTAAAACAAGACAGGTAATGCCTCCAATATTCCTTTTAGCTACGCTATAATTTCAAATTGGCTTATTTTTTTCCTGTAGTTAATTCCCTACTTATTTCTTCTCCTTCTATATATTCTTATGCTAGGCAAAATTATTTGACCTCCTGGAAATGGCCAAATATTTTTTGTATTTGATTTGAATCATTCCCTAATTTATATAATGTTTCTGCTTTTCTTTCAAATAATTTTTTAGCCTCATCTAAGACTTCAGGTTCTAAACTTTTT
>JAKQYG010000207.1 GCA_023356515.1 Trichodesmium sp. MAG_R04
CAGAGCGATCGCTGGAAAATAGCGGAGCGTGTTTCTCCAATTAATTATGTACATTCTCAACTGCCGCCTATTTTTACTGTTCATGGTGATGCTGATTTAATTGTGCCATATAATCATGCAGTAAGATTTCACGAATTACTTAATCAAGCTAATGTACCGAATCAATTATTAACTATTCCAGGGGGTGGTCATGGAGAATTTGGTTATAGTAAAAATCTTGATATTTATGAAAATATTGAGTCTTTTCTCAAAAAATATGGTTTGTTAAATAATTAAATTTTTTTATATAGATGACAGTACAAGATGATATTCGAGAAAATGAACTTATCCAGTTATTTAATTTAGAAATGCTTGCCAATTCAACCCGAAGTGGAACAGATGCAATCTTGACTTTAAATTCACTCATAATTCCTTTTGAATTAAAGTCAACTACAAATATTTCTGTAACTACAGTTAGAGATTCTGGAACGGAGCATATTAAAAAGTGGGGGGTACAACATTGGTTATTTGGTTTCTATAAAAAAGCTGGTAAAACCCTAAAATATTGTTTATATGCTTCTCCTAAAATGATGGCTCCTTGGATTAGTGAAAAATTAGCTTATGTTGCCTCAGATTATAAACTATTTCAATTAATACCATTGATAATCTGTTTTTTTAGATATAAAAAGTTATTGAATATTTTGCAGGAAAGTTACGTCGAACTTTCCCATATTCTTTGTTTATAGATATAGCACTACGGGCAAGTAAAAAGACAAAAGTAATCTATAACTAAGCTTTTTTCTGTGCAATTCGCAAACATAATTTGCCAATGTCTGTGCCCTAAATGTGCAGTGCTAGATCTAATGTTTTTTAGCTCCTAAAAAATAACTTCACTTTCAAGAACTTCATCTAAGTCAGGTGTAATTACTAATCTATAATCAAATGGTGAAGACAAACCAGATGGTATTTCAATCCGACTACCATCAGGGTTGCGCGGTGAAAAGAAAGAATCAGCTTCTACAATTAGATTATTATCAGAATTAATAGATAGATCGGTAACTTTCAATGTATTACTATTACCATTGCTCAAAAGTGCTGTTAAATATGCTGCATCTGTCATTTCTCCTGGGTTAGTTAAATCATCTATATCTATTCTAGCAACAACACTTACACTTGCACCACCGCCTTGACCATAGCTGCGTAACCAAGGTTGTACAGCCTCAGTGGTAGCACGGCGAAAGTCCTGATCTGGAGTTCCCTGAGTACCGTCAATGCTAAAAACTGCATACAGGTTATCTCCATCCCAGAATAAACCACGACCTCTACCGTCTGCTCCAGTGGTTTCATAATCTGTTCGCACCCAGTTATTAGTGGGGTTTATTGGATCGAAACTAGCAATAATGGGGTCTTGGTTGTTACCCGTTCTTTGCCAAGTACCGATATAAATAGTTTGGCCGTCGACGAGCTCAATACTAGGTCCATTTTGAGCTGTTATCTCTTCTTCTGTACTTGAGGGAGTAAATTTAATTACATTATTTGTAATCTCAGCATCATCATTTTCAATTATCCCTTTTGTTGTTGCTAATATGTTAGGACTATCGGTGTTCATAGTAGTAGGCTCCAGTAGATAAACAGTGAAGAAGTCATCTAACTCTGGCTCTGTATCACCAATAATAGGTACTGTAAAAGTTTTTGTTGTTTCACCAGGATTAAATGTTAACAAACCCCTCGTAACTTCATAATCTTGCCCTGCTATAGCTTCATCAGGTATCAAAACTGCTAGTTTAACAATACCACTAGGGTCTGTATCATAACCAACTTCAATAGTCTGTTCACTAGGAGCATTGAGATTAACGGTAAAAGTTACGTCCGTGGTCCCGACATCCCCTTCAACTACACGAACTTTGTTAATAGAAACTTCAGGTTTTGCTTCTGGTTCTGCTGCAGGATTAGCTCTTAATCTGAAATCTTCAGCTTTTAGGTCTGGTATATCTTTAAGAACTGCAAATTGACCGCCATTACCAAAACCTTCTTCACTACCATTGGCATTATAGAATAGCTGACCAGTTGTGCTATCGTAGACAATTATAGCATCAGAAGTTGTAGCATTATCGGTAACAGTGTCAAATTCATTGTCAATACTAAACCCATTTCCAGCATCACTAGAAATTTCTGTAAATTTCCTTTTAGCAAGGATAATTGTATCTTGATCGGGAACAAAATCTGTAATTGTATCGACACCAAGGGCCTTAAAATCAATTTCTTCTCTAGCGTCAAAGATAAAAAAGTCTTTACTGACATTACCAGTGAGGGTATCATTTCCCCTACCACCGTTGAAGCGATCGCGACCTTGACCACCTATTAATACATCATTACCATCTCCGCCAAAGAGATGGTCAAAACCCTGACGACCTTCTAGGGTGTCATCACCATCCAATCCAAATATTTTTTCTCTACGTCGAGTACCAATTAGTCTTTCGGACTCTGTACTACCAATTATTGGTTTCATGGAAAATCCTCCTTGATATTAAGTTTAATAGTTGTACTGACGCACTTCTATTTTAGTTGAATAATAACTCTAAGCATAATTTAAAAGTAAGCTTTTATCAGCTCCAAACTGGAACTATACGGTAATTTCAGGAAATTATTTAATATTTAAAGATTGTTAACGCCTACAAATAGTGTAGAATTTCATCAGGCCTTACGCAGTACTGCCATATATAGTGTATATATAATAATAAATTCAGATATTTATACTGCCAGTAGTGCCTTTACGTAAGTCCTGTGTGATATTAATTTCATTTCAATTAGTCATTTATCTCTTTCAAGTAAATTTGACATGCAACTCTTACGATGATCAAGAACGTACAATAATATCATCTTTTATCTAATTATTTAACTTCAGTAGTCAGTCCTGAGCGAAAAACTCTACCAATAATCTCCTCAATAGGTGGGTCAGTTACTGTCAAATCTTGCACTTCTAATTCTGCCAAAATTTGGGCTACAGTTGTAGTTAAATTTTCCCGGCGCACCAACAAACGTACTACCTGACCAGCTAATATTTCTACCTCCCCATAATTAGATAAAAGTTGCTGAAAATTTGCCACATCTGGAGGTATGGGATTAATTAATTCTATTTGGACTTCTCGATAAGGAGTAAAGCGATCGAGTAAACCATCTAAACTACCATCATAAATTAATTCGCCTTGATATATTAACAACACCCGCTTACACAAAGCTGTAATATCTGCCATGTAATGACTCGTTAATAACACTGTTGCTTGATAACGTTGATTATATTCTCGTAAAAATTCCCGTACTGCCACCTGAGCATTAACATCTAAACCTAAAGTTGGTTCATCCAAAAACAGAACTTGCGGTCGATGTAATAAAGCCGCCATTAACTCTGCCTTCATCCGTTCCCCCAGAGATAATTTCCTGACTGGTTGTTTCAACTTTCCTTCTAGGGACAACATCTCTGTGAATTCCATCAACCGTCTACGATACTCTTTATCAGAAATACCATACACCGCAGCATTAATTTTTAGAGAGTCTAAAACAGGTAAATCCCATATTAACTGTTGTTTTTGCCCCATGACTAGGGTAATTTGCTGTAAAAATTCTCTCTTACGGTTAAAGGGTATATTATCTGCAACTCTAACTATCCCATTAGATGGATGAATTAAACCTGTCAGCATTTTTAAAGTAGTAGTTTTACCGGCACCGTTAGGTCCAAGAAATCCTACTATTTCTCCTGGGTCTATTTCAAAGGAAATATTTTCAACTGCCTTAACATATTGATATTGGCGACGAATAAAATGACGCAATGTTCCTTTAATTCCAGGTTCTTTGATAGCTACTGGATAAACTTTACTTAAATTCTTAGCGAGTATGATAGACATGAGTTTCAAGATTAAATTACACAGCATTTGTAGAGGCTTTCCGGCGGTTTACCCTTACCATATACTATATATAGGTTGTTCTGCATAAGTCCCGATCAATTGTAGTCGGTAATACCGTTTGACGGAGGTCAAAACTCAAAAATTAAACGTAAGATTAGATTTGATAAGCTCAAAACTTTCACTATACAGTAATTTAAGGAAATTATTTGTAATATTTCTCAAGTAAACTAGTATAACATTCCAGAAAAATGGAACTACAAAAAAATTTAGCACATTTAGCATATTAGGAAACATATTATGGAATTTGTCCCAGACTTTTCAAAATTTCTTCCTTGTTTATTAGGAACAGATGGTAATAATAATAAGATTCTTACGGTACAAGAAGCTAATTCTTTTACTGGAGGAATATTAGCTCTTAGTGGTGATGATACTATTAATGGTTCATCTGTAAATGACTTAATATTTGGAGGTAAAGGAGAAGATGATCTTTTAGGAAATGGTGATAATGATAGCTTATTTGGTAATAGAGATACTGATTTTCTTGATGGTGGTTCAGGTGATGATATATTATTTGGAGGTAAAGGTACTGATTTATTAGTTGGTAGCGATGGTAATGATACTCTTATTGGTGATGCTGGTGTTGGTATTTATCAGGGTGGTTTGGGAAGTGATGTATATGTTTTCAGAACTGACTTGGCAGGAATAGAACAAGATTTAAGTGCTATTGGTTCTATATTTTCAGGAATTTCCAGTAGTGTTGAATTGCCGAATGCAGTTATTACTGATTTTAACTTAGTTGAAGATATTATTGGATTAACAGGAGGGACTACAAAAAATGATTTAATCTTTGAAGATTTTAACAGTTTGGAGGAGTTTGGTATTAATGCAAACCTGGTTTTACCATTTGTTAGTAATGAACTTGAATTGTTAGCTAAGACAGGTATTCTATTTCAGGATTTAGATCCAAATAATGATGGTATTTTCGAGGGTACTACTATCAAAATTGCTAGTACAAATAAATTATTAGGATATGTGTTGAACACAAAATCTTCCGAGATTGCAGCTTTGCCAGAATCACAGTTTATTACTGTAGATTTTTGAGGAATTAATAGAGAAAGGCAATCTAATTTTTTTCAGAAATTTTACGATATTTTTGCCATCATTTAAGGTTTGCTGAATAAAAGTCTTTTTAAGGAACAGGGAACCTACTCCTTAATACCAAATGCGTCTTAGTCAAAGGGTATTGTTTAAAGTTGCAACCATTGCTAAATAAGGGATTAGGTTATGGAAAAAACCTGCTTTTATGCCCGGATTTGGTATAAATCCCACCAGGGAAATAGGTAGGGACGTTGCATACAACGTCTCTACAGAGGCTCTCAAGAGGGAGAGGCGGATATATATGGCCCTTTTTCCTTAAGTCTAAATACTTGCTCAAGTTTCCCCCTCCTTATGTACTACATTTTGTCGTAAGGATTATGAGTTATACCTTCTGCTTTCTGCCCTTTGCTTTCCTTCCCGCAAAGTATAAGCATTCAGGCGGACATGATATCAAGCCCTTACCACATTGTTTCCAAATCGTCATTTTTGGAGATGTCTATTGTACAACGCAGTTTCAACGGACATAATTTAACTTAATCTCCCAAACAAATACCTATGCTTCGAGCAGTTTTAACTAGAGTATCATTAGGGTCTACTGCTCTATACTTAGCGATCGCCTCTGCAATTGGCACACTGAGAACTTGTAGATTTTGCCAAGTTACCATCTGGTCATATTTTTCTTCAGCAATGAGATCTACTGCTGCTACTCCAAAAGCGGAAGCAACTAAGCGGTCGGTGGCGGACGGAACACCGCCCCGTTGAATATGGCCTAACACTGTAACACGAGTTTCCGCACCAGTACAAAGATAAACTTTATCTGCTAGATAATGTCCAATACCGCCAAATCTAGACTTACCAGATAAATCATCTTGTGTAACCATTTCCCCTGTTTCAGTCCGCACCGCCTCTGCTACAACTATCAAGGAGTAATTTTTGCCTAAATTCTGACGTTTGCGAATATAGTTACAAACGTTATCTATTGTGTAAGGAATTTCTGGAATCAAAATCACATCTGCACCACCAGCAATACCAGCATTTAGAGCAATATGACCTGCATCTCGCCCCATTACTTCTAAAATTATAATGCGACTATGACTAGCCGCAGTAAAATGTAAGCGGTCTAGTGCTTCTGTGGCAATTTTAACAGCGGTATCAAAACCAATAGATAGTTCAGTATAGTTGACATCATTATCAATGGTTTTGGGGATACCTACTAAATTCAAGTTTCCTTGTTGAGCCAGTTTACGGAGGATAGCTAGACTACCATCTCCCCCAATACCAATTAAAGCATCAAGTCCAAGTAAATGATAACCATCGATAATTTCTTCAGAGCGATCTTGCAAAGTACCGTTTGAAATGGGAAAGGCAAAAGGATCGCCTTTATTTGTAGTCCCTAAAATTGTGCCACCTGACATTAGTAAGGGATCAATTTTTTCAATCTCAAGTTTAAGTATTTGTGGGGGACGTTCCATCAATCCGTAAGTAGCTTGACAAATCCCTAAAACTTCCCAATTGTAAGTTCCTACTGCATGATACACCACTGCCCGAATTGCAGGGTTTAACCCTGCACAATCTCCCCCACTGGTCAGTATACCAATACGTTTATGCTCTACCATAATTACGATTTTTTATATTATAGAGAATGTGAGTTTTTAACAGTTTCTACTCTGAGAGAGAAACTGTCAATTTTATTTTACCAATCAATTGTCAGTATTTTTATATTTTCAGGACTTATATCATGTCCGGTTGAATAGGTATAAATAAATTAGGGAGAAGTAGGGGCGAAAGGCAGTTTTGCTTGCGTAGACTTCGTTAACGCTGCGCGACATGAAACACCCCTATAGGAGCTAGGATGGAAGAGGAGGAAGTTTTTTGATCACTAATTATCCGGACATAATATTACGCAATGGCACTAATTATAGTAGCAATATCTTGAAAATGACAGTTTTTTGTACCATATATAGCGCTCCTGCGTAAGTCCTGATCAGTTTAAGTAGATGCTTGAAATCTAACCTGCTTGTCAAATGTACAATTAAGTAATTATACAGCGGTTTTCAGATTAATAAACCACATCATCACAACCAAAACCTTGTAAGGACGTTCCATGGAAAGTCCCTACTGTGGTCTACTGAAATGAAAACCGCTGTAAACTACCATTAGCAACCGTCAGCGATCACTAAGTTTCAGAAGTCAGAAGTTAGAAGTCAGAAGCAATGCCTGACTGAGTTTTAGTATTTAGCTATGTCCGCGCCTAATATTCAAGTGCTATAGCAACGTGGGCTGGTATGTTTACATAATACAAATTGCTA
>JAKQYG010000208.1 GCA_023356515.1 Trichodesmium sp. MAG_R04
ACCAAGTAAGTAGGGTTTAAAACTTTTTAGTTTCATTTAGAGACCAGTAATATTCTATTGATAAATTGGCTTGTTTGCAGCATTCTTCTAACTGTTTTTGCAGTGTTAAAGCTTTCCTCACAGTCACAATAATTTCTTGAACTTTTTGGAACTCTTTTGTATTATTATCTAACGCCATAATTGTTTTTTTTTCTAATAATTGAAGTAGTAGTTCATAATGAATACGAGAGGGGACTGGTATTTTTTCCATAGTTTGATTTCTATACTGTGTTTAATAATTTACGACCCCCATAGTTAAAGTTGCGGATATTAATTTTAGGCAACAGCATAAATACAGTCCTTTCCATTGTTCTTATACTAAATCCGGGTATAAAAGTAGGCTTATCCCATCGCCTAATCCGTTATTGAGTAAAAACTGTAACTTTAAAAAATATCTTCTCACTAAGGCGGATTTGATATTAGATAAACTTACGCAGACAAGATGCCCGTACAAAGTGATTTTCACCATTCACTTTGTACATCTTATGCCCGAAATCTGCTGTATAGGTTACCTCAAATTTTCCTAGCTAGCCACAACAATCTTTTTTAGGGAGAAGCAAGTAAAAATATTTTTACAACATATTCTAAATATTAAAAGACATATTGCTCTCAACTTTACTTCTAAGTAAATAGCTCTAGCAATGCTGTACCTGGATCTGTTTTTTTGATTAGAGATTCACCTATTAAAACAGCATTCACACCAGAGTTTCTAACAAAATTAATATCTTTAGAAGTATGTATTCCAGATTCACTTACCACTAAAATGCCGAGTTTTTGCAATTCTTTATTCCTAGCTTCCATCAGTTGCAAAGTTGTTTGTAAATCTACTGAAAAATCTTCTAAGTTGCGATTATTTATACCAATTAACTTAACCCCTTCTATTCCTAATACCCGATCTAATTCTTTCAGAGTATGAACTTCAACTAAAGCTGTCATCCCTAAATAATTAACTATTTTAATAAAATACTTTAAGTCTTGGTCTGATAAGATTGCTGCTATTAATAGTACAGCATCAGCTCCATATAAACGAGCAAAATAGATTTGATATGGATAAATTAAGAAATCTTTACAAAGTAGTGGTAAATCAACACTTGCCCTAATATTTGCCAAATTTTCAAAACTACCTTGAAAGAACTTTTTATCTGTTAAAACTGAGATACAAGTTGCACCACATTCCTGATATGACTTAGCAATAGCAACTGGTTCAAAATTTTCTCTAATTATTCCTTTGCTAGGAGAAGCTTTTTTCACTTCAGCTATTACAGCAGGTTGAGTTTTTCCTGCTGATAAGGTAGTCAAAAAATTTAGAGGAGGAGGCATTAAGTCAATCTTTTTTCTTAACTCAATTAGAGGTTCTTTCTCACGTAAATAACCTACCTCTTTTTCTTTATGCCAAACTATTTCCTCTAGAATATTTTGAGCCTTTGAGTCTGGTACAGAAACTTCATAGCGCAAATTACCCATTTCTATAGCTGGGTTTGGTGGGCGGCGACGAATTTGCATTTATTTTAAATAAATTAATTACTACGTTTAAATGATGTTTACTTAACAATTTTCAGCTTTTTCAATCTTGGGAAATCTTGAGATTACTCAATCTACCAATTTTCTGAAAATTAATATATAATTTGGCTGTACTATAAGGTTATTATTCACTGAGATAATCTACCTCTTTTTATTGAGAATAATCTTTTCTAAAGAAAAGCCAAGGGACAATTATTACTACCACCTCCTCTGTAATTCCTATTTATTATGACTCCTGACTTCCCATTCCCCATTTACTACTCCCTAATCTTTGAAAAAACTTTTTCAGTAGACCCTATTTAGGGAAAGTTATAACTTTAAAAAATACCCTTTTACACTAGACGAACTTAGTATCATACCGTTCTACAATTTAATTTCGTAGTGTGGGCATATTACCCACCACGAGTATACATCATTAATATGAAACAAGCTTAAAATTCATTCTGTGTAATTTTTGATTTTATTTTAGCCTCATATTTTTGGGGATTTAATAGAATTAAATCTACCATTCTGCTAATTTCCTTAAGATTAATAGCTAGTGAACAGTGGCTCGTTTAAATGCTTCATCCAAAACTTCCGATAAAGTGGGATGAGTATGCACATTAAAAGATAACTCATTAACAGATTGCTTACTAGCTATAGCATTTGCTGCCTCTTGAATTAAATCAGAAGCATGAAGACCAATAATATGTACCCCTAATAATTCTCCCGTATCTTGACGATAAATTACTTTAGCAATACCATCTGTTTCATTTTCAGCGATCGCCTTGGAATTACCCTTAAAATAAGTTCTGACACTTGCCACCTCAAACCCTTGTTCTTGACCTAAATCTTTCGCATCTGTTTCTGTCATACCAACATAGCTAATTTCTGGATGAGTAAAAGCTGCCGCCGGAATACTAAGATAATTTGCTTCCCGATAACGACCACAAATATTTTCCACCACTGTTATTCCTTGGGCAGATGCTGCATGAGCTAACATCATTTTTCCTGTTGCATCGCCAATGGCCCACAAATTAGCAACTGGTTCACCACTGGACAAAACCGCCATTTTACTATCTACTGGAATAAACCCTCTTCTATCAGTTTCTACTGCTACAGAATCCAGTCCCAAGTTTTTTGTATAGGGAATGCGACCTGTGGCAACTAGACAAGCATCAACTTCTAGAACTTCTTCTACTTCTTTAGTTTTGGCATCAGCAAGTTCAATAATTACTGGAGAGCCAGGAACTACCTTCATAGCCAACTTACCAACTTTCGTCTCAATATCTCTTGACTGAATTAGAACTCTTTGTGCAATCTTAGCTATATCTGGGTCAAAAGTAGGCATTAATCGATCTAATGCCTCAATAATTGTAATTTCAGACCCAAGGGCAGTGTAAATATCAGAGAATTCTAGTCCGATATAACCACTACCAACAATTGCAACCCAAGGTGGTAGCCAGTCTAGTTTAAGAGCATCATCGCTGGTAAAAACTGTTTTACCATCCAATTCTATTCCAGGAGGAACAAAAGGTACTGACCCAGGAGCAAGAATAATATCTTTGGCAGTAAAATTTTCTTCTCCCTTTTCAGTCTTAACTGCAACCTTTTGCTTTCCTGTCACCTGACCCCAACCTATAATCGTATCTACACCTAAACGTTTAAGGCTTTTGGTCATGTCACCTCTTATCTTACGAACAATATTACTAGCATGAGAAGCAATGACTTCTCTGTCATAAGAAACATTATCTAATTGAATGCCTAGAGTCTTTAAGTGGTAAGCATTCCGTAATTCTCTAACTTTACCAGATGCTGCCAGAAGAGCTTTAGATGGTATGCAACCTCGATTAACACAAGTACCACCCATTTCCGCTACTTCTACAATAGCTGTTTTTAGGCCACAACTGTTAGCGTGCAATGCTGCACCATGTCCACCGACACCAGCACCGATAATTATTAAGTCGTAATCAAATTCTTGAGTCATCTCTGTTTTCTAAAACTTTTCGGTATGTTTGCAAAAATTATATATAGCCATCCTATTTGATTTGTAATATTTTTGTGGTAGTTAGTAGTCAATAGTCAGTAGTCAGAGTTTTCAAGGTTTTCAGCTCCAATTAACTATTGGAAAAATTATCACAACCAATTTAGGACTGCTATATAGAGTAAAGATTTTTTAGTCATGAGTAACTACACTATCTACTATATAACCCAGGGGAAATGAAATAAATCTAATCTAGACCGAATATTTTAGAATCAGAACTTACCTATAAAGGAATTACAGCAAAAAAATTTATGGATAACTTTGAGAAGCAACTTGATATGGCTCTCCAGGAAACTCAAACTGAGAAGGATAATTCAGAACCCGCAAATACCCAGAAAAAATCCAAAGGAAATGAATTTTATGAAGAATTTAATTTATCAGAGTTAGAAGAAGCGATAGCGGACATAGATGAATATATTCAAAAAAGCAAAAAATACCCACCATCATCTACCTCTGAATAAAAAAAACAAATAGAAACTACTGTGAATTAAGTGTGACGTTGACGTTGAATCTCATGCAAAATTATAGCTGTACTTATAGCAACATTTAAAGATTCTACTCCATTGCTTAAAGGAATTTTGACAGAATAATCAGCCAAATTAATTAAATCTGTTGAAATACCAGAACCTTCATTTCCTACAATTATTAATGTAGGTTTTCGTAAATCTATCTCCCAATAGTTGGTAGTTGAACTTGGAACTGTCGCTAAAACTTGTAAACCTTTACTTTGTAATTGTAATACCTTATCCTTTAAGTTTTCAGATATTGTCTTCTGTAAATTAAACCATTCCCCGGCTGACGCCCGAACTACTTTAGGATGATACAAATCTACACTATCTCGACTCACTAATAAACCATCTATGTTTGTTGCTACAGCTGTCCTCATGATAGTTCCCAAATTACCAGGATCTTGTATTTTGTCTAAAGCAACTCCCAAAGTCCTAATTTCCTGAAAATTTGTCTGTTTTTGTGGTGCTATAGCCACTACTCCATCAGGATTAACTGTAGTAGTAATAGATTGAATCACCCTAGCACTTACCAATTCTATCCTGTGAGCTTTTTGGGATATTAATTCACACAAAAATTTATGTTTTTCTTGCCATTCAAGTGTATGGCAGACAGTTATAAGAGGATAATCTCTCCTGCAAGCTTCTTCCAGAAGATGAGTTCCTTCAACTAAAAATAATTGCTGTTCCCGCCTCCCTTTTGATTGGTGAAGTTGTCGAATTTGCTTTACCAAAGGATTTTGTAAACTGCTTAGCACTGTTAATCTTTTCTTCCTTATTTAGGGCTTGCTGATAAGATAAACTCATCTTGTCAATAAACCAGGTTAATTATTAATAAACTAGGGTTTCTTACAATTGTTGATTATATATTTTCCACATATAGTGCTTATTTAATTTTAAAAGGACTATATATAGTGGTAATATATTTGTTTTTTTAGGTCTATAGTTTTCCAAATATATAGTCAAAGATTTAAAGATAATGCGGAACCCGGGACTTGAACCCGGAAGTTCTTGCGAACACTAGAACCTGAATCTAGCGCGTCTACCAATTCCGCCAGCTCCGCTACGCTAAGTTATAAATCTTTATTGTTGCTTATTTATTCAAATTTGTCAATTACAATGTTTTTAATAACTAAATTATCTCTGTAATTTTCAATTCTTAAAGTTATCTAAAATCAAGATGATTGAGAATATTTTCATTTGTAAATCAGGGAGCTATGAATGCCGAGTTATAGACTATGTGTGGTGATATTCGTATTTCAGTACTAAAAAAGTACATAGAAAATCAATACAAACCATATACATAGTGCCCGACTTTCACCCCTATGCTATCCTTTGGAAGAGCGCGGGACCTCCCACTTAGGTAGTTAAATCAGGAAATACTTCTCGGATAGCAGGATGAACCAACACATGGTCTTTAACATTCAATCCTTTAGCCAAAGCCGGATTCATTTCTAAAGCTGTACTACCATGGTTGGCCAACTGTAATACATAAGGCAAAGTGCTATTATTCAAAGCTTGAGTAGCTGTCCAGGGTACTGCTCCTGGCATATTAGGTACTCCATAATGTAGGACACCTAGTTCGACATAGGTAGGACTCGTATGAGAAGTAGGATGTAGAGTTTCCACACAACCCCCTTGATCCACAGCCACATCAATAATTACAGAGCCAGAACGCATCTGCTCCACCAAGCTTTTAGGAACTAATACTGGAGAACGACGACCAGGAACTAAAACGGCTCCTACAAGTAAATCACAATCAGCTACTACTGCTTCTATAGCAGAAGAACTGCTATATAGTAACTCTACCCTTGAGCCAAATACAGTCTCTAAATAAGCCAACCTTTCTAAGTTAATGTCCAAAATTTGGACTCTGGCGCCTAAGCCAACAGCAATTTTAGCTGCCTCTGTACCAACTATTCCTCCTCCCAGAATTACAACCTTACCAGGGGTAACACCAGGCACTCCACCTAATAGAACTCCTCTACCACCCTGCTGCCTTTCTAAAAATCTTGCCCCAAATTGCACAGACAAACGTCCAGCTATTATACTCATAGGAGTTAGTAAAGGTAGCCTTTGGTCAGATAGCTCTACCGTTTCATAGGCGATCGCCATAACACCACTTTCAATTAACCTTTCAGTTAACTTCTTATCCGCAGCCAAATGTAAATATGTAAATAGTAGTTGTCCTGACTTAAGAAACGGATATTCCGATGATAAAGGTTCCTTAACCTTAACTATCATTTCACAATCCCAAACTTCTCTAGTATCTGATAAGATATGCCCACCGGCTTGAAGATAATCATTATCACTAAAACCTGCACCCAAACCGGCTTCTGTCTCTATAAAAACCTGGTTATTTGCTTCAGTACAGACCCTAACACTTGCAGGAGTTAATCCAACACGAAACTCCTGATCCTTAATTTCTTTTGGAATACCTATTTTCATCGACTATCTCCAGTTGTGTGCCAAAAAAACATGATGAACTACCCCCCCTTATCTCTATTGTCAAAAAAAACTACTTAATTTTTGGTCCTTTAAGCTGAAAAAGTTAGTATTATTTTGGGGACTCCCATGCCAGTGCCAGCAAAATCAAGGGAGCAATATATCCGACTATCTCATCTATACATTCTCTATCCTTATTGTAGGGACATTGTATCCAATGTCCCTATAATTTTTTTAGAGCTCTCTTCAGATTCTACCAGGAATTTAGATTAAGAAAAAGAATTTGTCAACCCCTAGACATTTGCTGACTTTCCAGTACAATCAATAGCAAAAATTAAAATCAATAACTTATGTCATTGAGGAACGATAGAGCCATAAATCAACAACTAAATTCGATAGGAGAAACAGATAATCTAAAACTATCCCCTATCAGTCAGTCAACACTGAAAATTTGGGGCCCTTCTTGTTTAGAAGGAAATATTAATATTAGTGGTGCTAAAAATTCAGCCCTCCCTGCAATGGCAGCAACACTACTTTCTTCAGGTATATGTCGTTTGCGTCAAGTCCCATGTCTAGCAGATATTAACACAATGGGACAAGTTTTATCTGCACTGGGAGCAAAAATAAAACATAATACTAATACTTTTACTTTAGATATAGATGCAAGTACTATTAATAACCCTGAAGCTCCTTATGAATTAGTTAGACAGTTGCGTGCCAGCTTTTTTGCTATAGGTCCCATTTTGGCCAG
>JAKQYG010000209.1 GCA_023356515.1 Trichodesmium sp. MAG_R04
CGGCAAATACTATTTCAAATTTTGGGGAAATTACTTTATTTAAGGAAGAACGAACTACTGTTGTATCTTGTTGTCTAAGAGTAGGCTCTTGATATAATAGCTGAAGTAGGTTTTCTACCTTATTTTCTAAGTCTTGACATTGAGTTGGAATTGTTTTCATTTTTGCTGGATGGTATTAGTCATTCTATTCCTAATTTTAGTAGTTATACAAAATTAATTACACATTTACAGAATCTGAAGATGTAAATTGTTTTGCTGCGCGATATGAGCGTATAGGAGACATGGGAATTATAAGGGAGGTAGAAGAAAGAATTACAAGACTGATTTTTCCACCATAGTGAGCCTTTAATCCTAACTTTTTGAGCATTTTCAACTGAAAAGTAGGCACTTTTTCGACCTAAAAAGGCACTTACCTTGATTTGTCAATGCTTTGAAAATTAATCAGCAGAGGAATAATTAGGGTTTGCTCAACACACACAAACCAAATCAAACAGGCAAATCTTTCCGTGGCTTAAACCTTTCAACCTTCCGTAACTTCTGATATATCTCTAACTCTTCCTCACTAGGCTCCTTCGGAATCACAATCTTAATCTCCACCAACTGGTCTCCACGCCCCCCCCTCCCATCAGGATACCCCTTACTAGCAAGTCGTAGACGTTGACCAGAAACAACCCCCGCCGGTAACTTCATCTTCACCCAACCATCCAAAGTAGGAACCTCAATATCTCCTCCCAAAACAGCCTCAACAAGAGTAACAGGTAGCTCACAAAAAATGTCCGGCTCCTGCAATTGATAAAAACCATGAGGAGCAATCATAATATTCAAATACAAATCTCCACCGCCAATACCTTGATTTCTTAAGCGAATTCTTTGACCACTAATCATAGCTGCCGGCATATTTACCTCTATTGAACGCCCATCTTCCAAACGTATTTTTTCAATTCCTCCTACATAAGCTTTTTCTAAAGGCAAAGTCAATCTAGCCTCAATATTCTTTTTTTGTTCTCGCTCCGTTGCTTTATAAGCAGCCTTTTTGTAACCAGGACGATAAACATTGGATGGCGGAACTTTTAGTTTTGTTGCTGTTTGCGGAGTCTTAACTTCCCGACGACGACCCAACAATTGGTCTACAAAAGTATTAAAATCTGAAAAATCACTAACATTAACATTCTTGTCTGACTCACGTCCATTCCCAGAAAGATTATCTCCCCAATTTCTAAAATCAGGAACTCGCACCCCCATTTTGCTGGCAATTCCTTTTGGTTTCCAATATCGAATAAACTTATCGTACTCTACCCGTTTCTCTAGATCTGATAAAATATCGTAAGCTTCATTAATATCTTTAAACTTTTCTTCTGCTTCTTTACTTCCTGGATTTACATCTGGATGAAATTGTCGCGCTAATCTTCTATATGCTTTCTTAATTTCATCAACTGAAGCATCTTTAGAAATATCTAGAATCTGATAATAATTCCGAAAATTTTCCATCTGCTAATTTAAACTTATAAATAACTTATGACTGTTAACTTGCGCGTAGCACTATACCAATTCAGTCAGGACATTTTCAAATTCTCATGGCCCAGTCAGAGTAATAACTTAACTATTAACTTTTGAATATATAGCACTCAAGAGTACAAATTTTTTCTCAAAAACGATCTGCCTTTAAGGGTGAAAGTATGACTGAAAAAAGCTCACAACCCCTACAGTTATAAATAAAGAGTTTTTAACTCAGAGGTCACTAAAAGTCTTGGCTAGTAATAGTTATTCCCATAAATTCCCACTGTCTAGTATAGCATTTCATCTAAGCTACCTCCTGTCCCATCTAAAAATCCACAATAGTTATAGCCAATCATCATCAGTATCATCATCATCATCCCAATCCTTACTTTGATAATAACGAGTCGGTCTACTAGAACTAAATCGATCAGGAGGACGAGTATAAACCCTACTTTCATAGTCATAACGTTCTCTGGGCTTACGATCTTCGCCAGATATTGTCCGGCGCACAGAGCCAAAGAAATTATCATCACTTTCTTCGGAGGCATAAATTGAAACCTCACGTTTCATATCGTAGAGAGCATCTTGTAAATCAACTCCTACCCGATCAATACCTCGTTCATCATCCTGTTCCAAACTATCCCGCAGTTCCCTAATCAAGATCTCAATACGTTGGCGATTTCTGGCCCCAAACTGCATCCCATAATCCAAGGCCACCTCTCGCAGTTGCCGTTCCGCCTGAAACGCCAAAGCCTCAGCCCGGTTACGCTTGTCTACTCGCTCCCATTTGAGTCGGTCTGCTTCAGCAAATCTTTCGGCATCCCGAATCATCTGAGCAATTTCCTGCTGACTTAAAGTAGAGGCTCCTTGAATAGTAATACTTTGAGTTCTGCCAGTAGTTTTATCCATTGCCGTTACCTGCAAAATACCATTGGCATCAACATCAAAAGCTACTTGCACTTGTGGCACACCTCTTGGTGCAGGGGGAATACCAGTAAGCTTAAATTTTCCAAGAGACTTATTATTAGCCGCTATTTCTCGTTCTCCCTGAATAACATGAATCTCAACTAGAGTCTGATTATTTTCTGCAGTAGAAAATACATCAGAACGTCGCACCGGAATAGTAGTATTACGAGGAATGATTTTTTTCATTACCCCCCCAATAGTTTCTAAACCCACAGACAATGGAGTCACATCCAAAAGTAGCACATCTCGCACATCACCAGCTAGAATACCAGCCTGAATAGCTGCCCCCACTGCTACAACTTCATCAGGGTTAACTCCCTGATTTGGTTCTCTATCTATCAGAGAATAAACTAAGTCTTGGATAAAAGGAATACGAGTTGAACCACCTACTAATACTACCTCATCAATCATAGAAGGACTAATATTGGCATCTTTTAAGGCCATTTTTACAGGACGTCGGATTTTAGGAACTAAATCTTCACAAAGTTCTTCAAATTGGGATCTAGTCAGCCTAGCTTCCAGATGCTTAGGGCCATCTTCTGTAGCAGTAATAAAGGGTAGATTAATTTCTGTTACCCCAACTCCAGATAACTCTATTTTGGCCTTTTCTGCAGCTTCAGTCAGCCTTTGTAGAGCTTGACGGTCGCTTCTTAAGTCTACTGCTTCCGCCTCTAGGAATTGTTCAGCTAACCAGTCAACTACTCGTTGGTCAAAGTCGTTACCCCCTAATTGAGTATCTCCACTGGTAGCCTTGACTTCAAAGACTCCATCTCCTACTTCTAAGATTGAAACATCAAATGTACCTCCACCTAAGTCAAAGACCAGAATTACTTGACTTTCTATATTTTCTAGTCCATAAGCCAAAGATGCTGCCGTTGGTTCATTCAGAATACGTTTAACTTCTAAACCCGCAATAGTCCCTGCATCGCGAGTGGCTTGTCTTTGGGAGTCATTAAAATAAGCTGGTACGGTAATTACTACTCCTGTTACTTCCTCTCCCAGATAACGACTTGCTTCATCTACTAGTTTACGCAATATCATAGCTGAGAGTTCTTCAGGAGCAAAATCTCGTTTCATTCGAGGACATTTGATTTTAACGTTGCCGTATTCATCCCGGCGAATTGTATATGGAACGCGCTTTGACTCTGGGGATAGTTCAGAGTATTTACGTCCAATGTATCGTTTCACTCCATAGAAGGTGTTCTGCGGATTCAGAACTATTTGCCTTCTACCCATTTGTCCAACTATTCGTTCTCCTTCCTTTGTGAAGCCAACTACAGATGGTGTTGTCCGCATTCCTTCTAAATTAGCTATCACTATTGGTTTTCCGCCTTCCATGACTGAGACGACGGAGTTTGTTGTACCCAGGTCTATGCCGACTACTTTGCCCATGCTTTAGTTTATTTTTTTGTCCTTTTATTAATCCTATTGTTTGATATCCTCCCCGGCCCAAAGGTACGGGTTTCTCTACCGAGTCTTAAGTCCTCAGTTGGTTGACGTATCACAGACTGCTGTGCCCACCCCATACCCTTCGGGGAGGGTAGCAAGAGGAGTAGTCTTACACTTGTCGACCCGTCCGTTTTTTTGTCTCCGAATGCCCAAGAAGCTACTAATACACTTATTGCTAAATTTTCATCGCGGTCATGTTTTGGGCACTACAGTTGAGACATTCCCATTCTCTAACTGAAAGGTCTAAGAAAGGTCTAATTTTTCACCTTTAAACTCACAAAATGAGAGGAACGTTGCATGCAACGTCTATACGAAGTAGGATCCCAACGACTAATTATTCTCAAATCCTGACCGTATTTTTCTGCTTTACCCTCTAAAAATAATCTGAATATTCGCCATCCATCCGTATTTCAGAAATAGCTCTGGATAATCCCCGATTTTCTACCATGTCAGAAACATATCATACCTCTAAAACAATTGTTTGGTTTTCACAAATTATTTTACTGGATATCATTGATGTAGAAAATCTGTCCTTGTATTTTTACAATTTAGCATCTTTACATAGTATTCTACAGGAAAATTTGTTAAAGCGACATACTCCCACACTAAGCTGATACCATAGTGTGGGCCGTTCACTTCTCAGTCCCGGTACTCTGTTGGACTTTAAGGAAAGGACGTGCCCTACCGCGCTGTTTTTTATATTTATCGCTGCGTTTAAATCACGATCTACACGATCTATCTATATGCTATACCATGGTGCTCACAAGAATGAGTTCTTGTGGATAATTCTTTGGAGACTTTTTCACCACAATTTCAGCAATCTTGGCTGGTATGCACGAGGATTCAGAGCTATAGTTTTCTACTCCAGCATTTTCGGCTTTGACAGCAATAAATGACAGGAATTGACCCCCAGATTGCATCTTAGCTAATCTTTAGCTTTAATCGGTGTTTTTGTTCCTGGGTTGGGTATATACGGTACTTATAATCTAACTTTTAACCTAAAATAATCATATCATACTTTATGAAAAAAAACAACTAAAAAGTCGCCCTAGAAGGGCGAAGCTTGAGATCCATTTTTTCGGTTAAATTATTTGGTATTTTGAGGATTGCCTGACCATATCAATATATTTACTTTGTATTGGCCATTTGTTTGAGCCTATTTTTAGCAGGCATTCTTAACACTACTATTAGGATAATACAAATCTATTACTGATTTTAAGACTTGTGGCATAGGAGAATTACACCCTTTTTCAAAACTAATGATATAAATTAATTTGTAGAGAAATCAAAAATAACTTAATCAGGTCTTGCTGAATTTTGTAACAACTTGTAAAGTTATACTTAAGAAAAAAATAAGTAAATTTATTATTTAAGAGGTTTTTACCAAATAAATGCGAGTAGCCATCGCGGGAGCAGGTCTAGCAGGTCTTTCCTGTGCTAAATATTTGACAGATATGGGTCATATCCCAATAGTCCTGGAAAGAAGGGACGTTCTTGGAGGTAAATTAGCAGCCTGGAAAGACGAGGAGGGAGACTGGTACGAAACTGGTCTACATATATTCTTCGGAGCCTATCCAAATATGTTACAGCTATTCAAAGAATTGAATATAGAGGATAGACTGCAATGGAAAGACCACACAATGATTTTTAATCAGCCAGATAAGCCAGGAACATATTCTAGGTTTGATTTTCCCAATTTTCCAGCACCAGTGAATGGCATAGTGGCAATTCTGGCTAATAATGATATGCTAACCTGGTCAGAAAAAATTAAGTTTGGCATAGGTTTAATTCCAGCTATGCTTCAAGGACAAAAATATGTAGAAAAAATGGACAAATACAGTTTTTCAGAATGGCTGAAAAAACAAAATGTCCCTCTAAGAGTGGAGAAAGAAGTATTCATCGCCATGTCAAAAGCGTTGAATTTTATAGGACCAAAAGAAATATCCTCAACTGTGATTCTCACGGCTCTAAACCGTTTCCTCCAAGAGAAAAATGGTTCCAAAATGGCATTTTTAGATGGTTCACCCACGGAACGATTATGTCAACCCCTGGTAAAATATATTACTAAAAAAGGTGGGGAAGTACAGCTAAACGCACCTATAAAGGAGTTTTTGCTGAATGATGATGGCACAGTTAATGGATTCCTAATCAGAGGATTAAATCAAGCAGAAGATAGAGTTCTGAGTGTTGATACTTATGTCTCAGCAATGCCAGTCGATCCCCTAAAGGCAATGTTACCCAAACCTTGGCAACAGATGGAATACTTCCAAAAGCTCAAGGGTTTAGAAGGGGTACCAGTAATTAATCTGCATTTGTGGTTTGATCGCAAGCTCACAGATATAGATCATTTACTCTTTTCACGATCACCCCTACTCAGTGTTTATGCAGACATGAGTAATACCTGTCGCGAATATGCTAATCCCAACCGTTCTATGTTGGAGTTAGTATTAGCACCAGCAAAAGATTGGATTAGTAAATCTGATCAAGAAATAGTCGCAGCAACAATGGCAGAGTTGGAAAAATTATTTCCGGCTCATTTTACAGGAGAATATCCAGCTAAGTTGTTGAAATATCACGTTGTTAAAACACCCCGCTCTGTATATAAAGCTACTCCAGGTCGCCAAGAATGTCGCCCTTCCCAAGTAACTCCAATTGCCAATTTCTTCCTAACAGGAGATTATACAATGCAACAGTATCTAGCTAGTATGGAGGGAGCCGTACTTTCTGGGAAGCTGACAGCGCAGGCGATCACTAAAGCAAAGCTCCCCTAAAGCTTTTATTCACCCTGAATCTCATGCAAATCTGCAACGAACAACTCCAAAGCCAGCAAAGAATGCTGCAAAGGCCTAAATCTTTCCAACGTATGACCTGTTCATCCCGGGTATCTATAGAAGAGTCTTATGAGCTGTGCCGTCAAATCACAGCTACCCATTCTAAAACTTTTTATATGGGTACTCAGTTAATGCCAGAGGCTAAAAGTAAAGCTATCTGGGCAATTTATGTCTGGTGTCGTCGTACAGATGAACTGGTTGATGGACCTATGTCAAATGCTACAACCACAGAAACTCTCCAAAAGTGGGAACAAAATCTTGAATCTATTTTTGCTGGCTATCCTTTAGAGGATGTAGATGTAGCATTGGTAGATACCCTATCTCGATTCCCCTTGGATATACAACCATTTCGGGATATGATTGCAGGTCAGCAAATGGATCTGTATAGTAGTCGCTACCAAACATTTGACGAACTAAAACTTTACTGTTATCGAGTCGCAGGTACAGTTGGTTTAATGACTATGCCAGTTATGGGCATAGAAAGACCAAATTTTGCTACTCCCTGGAAT
>JAKQYG010000021.1 GCA_023356515.1 Trichodesmium sp. MAG_R04
AATATTATGAGATAGCACTAGAGATAGAAAAAGTTGTAGAGGAAAAACTAGGGCACAAGGGAGTTTACCCAAATGTAGACTTTTATTCTGGTCTTGTTTATCGCAAATTAGGTATTCCTAGCGACCTATTTACTCCTGTCTTTGCTATTGCTCGTGTAGCTGGTTGGTTAGCTCACTGGAAAGAGCAATTAGCAGCTAATCGGATTTTCCGTCCTACACAAATTTATTCAGGAGAGCACAATATTTGTTACACCCCTATTCACGAACGTTAAGTATTGCCGACAATAATGAAAGTACAAATAGGGTTTGTTGATTAAATATCAAAGCATTGACTAATATTAGCTAATACCTTTTTGAAGTCAAAAAAAGTGCGGAGTGTACAATCATCGATTTTGTATGATTAACTGATATTAAGTGACTCAAAGATATTTGATTAGTTTCAGCAATTAGTTGAGAAGGAAATATCAATGTTTTTGAGATATAAGGTGTGTAATATTAGTGATTAATTAAAATTAAATCGACATAGACTAAGGAACTACTATAAACACTTAATATATCTATATTGACTGTATTTACATATAATGTTAATTATACTTAATTTAATTCTACTTTGAAATGAACTCAGGAATCGATCTACAAAGAACATTTATTCAGGCCCTTGTAGATTTGGGCTTATCCTCAGAAATAGCCAAAACTCTGTGGCTGCCATTGCCCATGTTATTAATGATTGTTGGAGCTACTGTGGGGGTTCTAGTAACAGTATGGCTAGAGCGAAAAATCTCTGCGGCAGTGCAACAAAGAATTGGACCTGAATTTATTGGCCCTTTAGGCACTCTCGCACCCCTCGCTGATGGTTTGAAACTAGTGTTCAAAGAGGACGTTATTCCAGCCAAAGCCGATCCCTTACTATTTACATTAGGGCCTGTAATTGTAGCTATACCTGTATTTCTTTCCTACTTAGTGGTACCCTTTGGACAAAATTTAGTAATTACAGATCTTGGAGTAGCAGTATTTTTGTGGATTGCCCTTTCCAGCATTCAACCCATTGGACTGCTAATGTCTGGCTATGCCTCTAATAACAAATATTCTTTACTTGGAGGTCTACGAGCAGCAGCACAATCTATCAGTTATGAAATTCCTCTGGCCTTAGCTGTATTAGCAGTAGTAATGATGTCCAACAGTCTCAGTACAATTGATATTGTTGAACAACAGTCAAGCTATGGCATTCTAGGATGGAATATCTGGAGACAACCATTGGGGTTCATAATTTTCTGGATAGCAGTATTGGCGGAATGTGAACGTCTTCCTTTTGACCTTCCAGAAGCAGAAGAAGAATTAGTAGCTGGATATCAAACTGAATATACTGGCATGAAGTTTGCTCTTTATTACTTAGCTTCCTATGTCAATTTAGTTTTATCTTCTCTATTTGTAGCGATTTTATATCTGGGTGGTTGGGAGTCTCCATTTCCAGTAGAACTTCTATCTAGCTGGTTTGGAGTGAGTGAAACGACTCCTTGGTTACAAATAATTAATGCCACTTTGGGTATCACCATGACGTTACTTAAAGCTTATCTGCTTGTATTTATAGCGGTTTTGTTACGTTGGACATTACCAAGGGTAAGAATTGACCAATTATTAGATCTGGGTTGGAAGTTTTTACTGCCAGTAGCTTTGGTTAACTTGTTATTAACTGCGGCCTTAAAGTTAGCCTTTCCATTTGCCTTCGGTGGTTGAAATCTTCCCGACGTTGCTCAATTGAGACAACACGGGTATTCTTGACAGACCCCACACTAAAAGGAAATAAAGCTCAAATTACCACTCTAAGTTTTATAAAGTAAAGTCCTATGTTCAAATTCCTCAACCAAGTAAGCAATTACGCGAAAGAAACTTTTCAAGCTGCCAAATATATTGGTCAAGGTCTATCTGTAACTTTTGACCACATGCGCCGTCGGCCTATTACTGTACAGTATCCTTATGAAAAGCTCATTCCTTCCGAAAGATTTCGAGGTAGAATTCACTTTGAATATGACAAGTGTATTGCCTGTGAAGTCTGTGTGAGGGTTTGTCCAATTAATTTACCTGTAGTAGATTGGGAATTTAGCAAGGAAAGCAAAAAGAAAAAGCTCAAACATTACAGTATTGATTTTGGAGTTTGTATATTCTGCGGCAACTGTGTAGAATATTGCCCTACTAATTGTCTATCCATGACAGAAGAGTATGAGTTAGCAGCTTATGACCGCCATGAGTTGAATTATGATAATGTTGCTTTGGGTAGATTACCATATAAGGTGACAAATGACCCGATGGTTGCTCCTATGAGAGAACTAGCTTACTTGCCTAAAGGAGTTATGGACCCTCATACAGTTCCTCATACTTCCCGTCGTGCCGGTCTCCGTCCAGAAGAAATTCTAGAGCAAATAGAAGCAGAAAAAACAGTATCAGAAATAACAAAAAAATAGTTATTCGTTACAAGGTGGTTAAGTTGATTTTTAGCCACCACCAACTAATGACTCTTAGCTAAAAAAAAATATAATTCAAAATTTAGCCATCTCTAATAAGGAAGAAAAAGTGGAATTAGCACAAGGGGTTCAATTCGTTTCATTTATTATATTAGCTGT
This sequence comes from Trichodesmium sp. MAG_R04, assembly GCA_023356515.1. GTDB lineage: Bacteria > Cyanobacteriota > Cyanobacteriia > Cyanobacteriales > Microcoleaceae > Trichodesmium. The sequence continues at coordinate 2,619 of JAKQYG010000021.1, forward strand.
AATGATGATTACGGCTGCTTTGGGAGTAGTATTATTTTCTAATATTGTCTACTCAGCGTTTTTGTTGGGTGGGGTATTTATGAGTATTTCTGGTTTATACCTTTTGTTAAATGCTGATTTTGTAGCTACTGCCCAGGTTTTGATTTATGTTGGGGCTGTTAATGTCCTAATTTTATTTGCGATTATGCTTGTAAACAAACGAGAAGATTTTAAAGCTTTGCCCAATGTTTGGTTTCGAAAGGTAGCTACAGGTTTAGTTTGTTTTGGTTTGTTTGCTTTACTAAGTAGAATGGTCTTATCTACTTCCTGGTCTATTCCTATTGTTAGAACTACTGCTATAGAAAGTTCAATTGTTTTAATTGGTAAGCACTTTTTTACAGATTTTTTACTTCCTTTTGAACTTGCTTCTGTGTTTTTGTTAATGGCAATGGTGGGGGCTATTATTTTAGCTCGTCGAGATATTTTGCCTGATGAAGTACAAACTAATATATATAAAACACCTGCTTTTAGTTTACCGGAACGTCCTCGCGAGTTAGTTTCAAGTGCTAAGGAAAGTTCTTCTCAAAAAGATTAAGATAATTCAATAAATTGAAATGGTTAATTAAGTTTATGCAATTACAACTGGAATATTTTTTGTTATTGGCAGCAGCACTTTTTTGTATAGGGATTTATGGCTTAGTTACCAGTCGTAATGCAGTTAGAGTACTGATGTCTATCGAGTTACTTCTTAATGCTGTCAATTTAAATTTGATGGGTTTTTCTAATTTTCTAGATTCTCAAAATATCAAAGGTCAGGTTTTTACTGTCTTTGTAATTACGGTTGCCGCTGCTGAAGCTGCTGTAGGTTTAGCAATAATCTTAGCAATTTATCGTAATCGGGACACAGTGGATATGGAAGCATTTAACTTATTAAAGTGGTAATCTCTAAGTAGATATCCTCCGTGGCCTAAAAGCACGGGGATTTTTACCGAGCTGTAGCTCCTCAGTGGGTTGATGTTTCACGGGCTACCGCTACCTTGGCAATAGTCTTACACTTGCCTCCAAGTCCGTTTTTTTTCTGGTTAATGCCCTCCGGTGATTAATATATTTGTTACTCCATTTTCATTGCGGTCGTATTTGCCCCCGCAGTTGAGACATTCCCATCCTCAAGCCTAAAACGGTCTAATTTTCCAACTTTAAAACCACAACAAGAGCTTTTTTTGCTGGCTGTGCTGGTTTTTCTAGGTTTGTGTACAATCATGGATTATCTCTGCTCAAAGCCACCTGGGTTAATTCGCGAAATCTCTGGCAGTGACTCAAAACGGTTAGATGCTATCAAGAAAGCCTTTACAAATATTACGAAAAAGCAGCAAAACTAATTATTTAGAGAAAATTATATAGCAACCCTATTTTATTTTTAATATTTTTATGGTAGTTAGTAGTCAGTAGTCAGAGTTTCCAAGGTTTTCAGATCCAATTAAATATTAGAAAAATTATCACAACCAATTTAGGGCTGCTATAGATTCATAGTACGTTATATCTTGTTCCTGAATTATTACATGTAAAGAAATATAATTTTATTTACTAAAAAGTATTAAGCTTCATTACTTAACTGCAAAGTGTAGCGAATTTATGTGATAGTTTACTGTGATTATAAACAAGCTAAAATAATTTAGGGGAGAAGATAATTTTGAGTTCAGAAACTAAACAATATCCATCTTGTTCTTTACATCAAGATGTTAGTGAGTATGTAGCTGATTTACAATTTCACATGACTTTACATGCTCGTAATTTAGTTCCCTCTATTAATAAAGTGAAAGATAGTCGTGAGCAAATGTTGCAGCAAACTCAAGCTTATTTTGAAAAGCTGATTTCTAGACAGACTCTTTAATTATTTTGCTATATTTTTTTATTTAAAAATCCATTTTTAATTGACGAAAGAAATGGGTTTTTTTAGTTTATTTGAAAAAAAGTCTTTTTAAGAAGCAGGGAGTAGGTAGGGAGGTTGCATGCAACTTCCCTACAAGGGAAGAGGAAATATAGAGGGTAAATAGTCAGATATATTTGTCCATTGATTTTTCTGCCATGGAATTGCCCAAAATACTAACTTTTTCAGCTGGAAAGCCAGGAATTTTTTTCAACAAAAATAATGATAAGGCCTTACATTTGTCAATGCTTTTATATTTAATTAGCAAGTCCTTGGTAGTTATTTTGATAAGATCCTAGAAATCCCTTAATTAAAATCCCTCAATTCAAATGCCTTGGTTTGCCAAAATAGAAAAGGGTGTAGTTGAAAAACCCATATTTGACAAGTATGTACCAGATCACATAGCTTATGTTCAAAAATTAATTGCTCAAGGACATAAAGCCAAAAGTGGTTACTGGAGACAACGGGGAGGAGGAATGTTACTATTTGAGGCTTCATCCATTGATGAAGCTAAAAGAATAGTAGCCGAAGACCCTTTTATTAAAAATAATTGTGTAACTTATGAAATTTATCAGTGGTGCATAGTTGCAGAATAAAAATTTGTGTTATAATAATAAATGACTCGGACCAGGGCGGCTAAAACACCTAAACCTTGTCAGGACCGGAAGGTAGCAGCAACACGGGATGCTTTTAGTAGGCGTTGACTCCGGGTCACCCAATAAAAAGAAGCCAGTTAGGGTATATATTTATATGGATAATTTGGGAGGAATTATTCAAAAGGCTGTTTATCTTGGAGTAGGACTAGCTTCCTATGCAGGGGAGAAAGCAGGCCAGAAATTTTCAGAACTCAGAATAGAAGTTCAAAAACTTGCAGATGAAATGGTTAAGCGTGGTGAAATGACCACAGAAGAAGCTCGTAGATTTGTGGAGGATATGATGAATAAATCAATGATACAAGAAGTGCCTATAGATTTATCTTCACAAACAAGGCCTGGTAAACCACGTCGTATAGAGATTATTTCCGAGGATGAAAATCCATCAGATTTAGGTTCTACGGAAGTGGACCAAATGCGCCCGGAAGTACATAAGTTACAAGAAGAATTACGCCGGCTACAAAAAGAAAAAGAATAAGTCTATACCCAAAAATTATGGCCAGATTTAAGTTATCTTGGTAGTCTAAGTTTTACAGAAAAACTCAAACATATTACAATGGAAGATTGGTCAAAGGATTTTTTTGAAGTAGTAGGAACTGCCATATTAGAGGTGGATAATTTCTTTAATGAAATGGCAGAAAAAATTTCGGATGTGTTTGATGAGTGGGGAAAGTTCTCTGAGGAAATTGTTGAAGAAATAAGTATTAACATTGTTGCAGAAATAGATGATTGTCTACATGATTTAGTTAATCAGAATATACAGGAAGAAGATATAGACTACTATTTTGTTGATCATGTAGAACCTAAAACAGAAAAACATCCAGTGTGTAGAGGATGTATTCATTACCACGGTCAAGTTTATGGAGGAAATCTATTTGTTTGTGCAATGCACCCTTATGGTGTAGAAGGCGAAAGTTGTTTAGATTGGGAATCAGATAGCAGTAGCTTTAACTAAAGCAAAAATTAAGACAGCTTTATTTAAAATTCAGATATTATTTTTGTCAGAAATACTCAAAGTTATCAGAGTTAAAATTTCATTATTATTTTGCTTAGCTTATGAGTTTAAATTAGATTTTTTTGAGCATTAAAGGCTTAGTCTGAGAATGAAGAAGATGAAACGACTTTTTGCTTCATGAAGTCTCAAGAAAATTGAGTAGTAAGATAGTCAAATTATGACTGAAGTAAATTCAGGAACCCTTTACATTGTTGGTACACCAATAGGAAATCTGGAAGATACAACATTTAGAACAATTAAAACATTACAAAAAGTAGACTTAATAGCAGCAGAAGATACCCGTCACACTGGCAAATTATTACAACATTTTCAAATCAAAACTATACTATTAAGTTACCATCAACATAACGAAAAAAGTCGCATATCTGAATTAATAGAAAAACTAAATCAAGGAAAAACTATAGCTTTAGTAACTGATGCGGGAATGCCAGGAATATCTGACCCTGGATATGAGTTAGTAAAAGCTTGTGTCGAAGCAAATATTTCTTTAGTACCAATACCAGGAGTTACTGCTAGTATTACAGCATTATGCGCCTCTGGCCTGCCCACCAACAAATTTATATTTATCGGTTTTTTACCTACCAAAATTAAACTACGGGAAGAACAGCTAGAAAAAGTATCTAATTCATTAGAAACCATAGTTTTATATGAGTCTCCTTATAGAATATTACAAACTTTAGAAGATTTAGCAAACATACTAGGGGAAAATAGGAAAATAGTTTTGGCAAGAGAGCTGACAAAACTCCATGAAGAATTTTGGCGTGGTACCGTTGGACAAGCAATTATTCATTATCAAAATAATCAACCAAAAGGAGAATTTACTCTTGTCATTGCAGGTGCTGAACCAGAACTACTGGTGTTATCAGAAGATACTATTAAACAGGAGTTACAAGAACTTCTTGCCCAAGGAATTTCCCGTTCCCAAGCTAGTCGCCAACTGTCCAAAAAAATCAACCTATCCCGTCGCAAAATTTATCAAATAGCTCTAAAAATATAGTTATCAATATTCAGTTTGTTCTCGAATTTATAAACTAATAAGGTTGAATAAAAAAACTGAAAAACCAATAGCTCAGTTGAAATAGAATAGACAAAAATGGGATTTGTTAAAGAAAATATTATTTAAGAAAGAACACCGATTTTGGATATAAATAAATCAGTTATACTGAATCTAGTTTAGGCAGAAGAGTTGAAGAGGAATTTGAAAAATCCATTTTTAATCAGGGCATGGTAGTATAACTTTAATATTTTAAAAATGCAAAAATGTAGGATAAAAAATACACTCAAACATAAAAATTTTCAAAGTACTTCGGGTTTCTGTAACTAAGATCACTGAGTCTCCCCTAAAGCTCAGTATTCAAGCAGATCCAAAAACGAAGCAACTGGTATTTTTAGAGCTTAATAGTTCACCTATGTTTGTCAGGTTCGATCAAATGGTTAAGGGAGTCCTATGTGAGGCAATGATTCAGACCTTGATAGGATAGGGTTTTTTATTTGAGTCCGGAATTTTACTGATTTGGTTCAGACTTTTTTAGGGTCAATTAAATTTTCTTGGGTTTACCCCTTGTTAAAAACTAGGAAAATATTCACATACCATACATCAATTTTTGTTAAATACACCACTAAAAATTTGTTATATTCCAGATATTCTCTTAAAAGCTAGATTTTTCTGCCACAATGTCTTGCTTTTGGTAAGTCACGCTCTACCATGTTCTAAATTTTATGTAAACAAAAAAAGCTGAAGGCTAATTGCTATAAAAACTGTGAATTCCATAGACTCTTTTCTCAAACGTTTTGAACATTTTGGTGTTGAACTTGGCCTTGAACGTATCTACCAACTTTTAGATAATCTAGGTAATCCTCATCTTCAAGTACCCATAGTTCATGTTGCCGGCACAAATGGCAAAGGTTCGGTCTGTGCTTATGTATCATCTATTCTCACAGTAGCAGGATATAAAGTCGGACGTTACACTTCACCTCACCTGGTTGACTGGACAGAACGTATTTACCTCAACGAACAAAAAATTTCCTCTAATACATTAGAAAAATTATTACAAGAAGTAGAAGCGGTCATCCGACCAGAACAACCTTCACCTACTCAGTTTGAAGTTATTACTGCCGCAGCTTGGTTATATTTTGCCCAACAAGAAGTAGATGTAGCAGTTGTAGAAGTAGGTTTGGGAGGCAGACTAGACGCTACAAATGTTTGTCACCAACCAATGGTAACTGTTATTACTTCTATTAGTTGGGAACATTGGCAAAGATTAGGTCCTACTTTAAGTCATATTGCTGGGGAAAAGGCCGGTATTCTTAAACCAGGATGTCCTGCCATAGTTGGAGTTTTACCCCCAGAAGTAAAAATAGTAGTAGAAAAACGTATTGCTGATCTAGAATGTCCTGTTTTTTGGGTAAAACCAGCTAAATTCTTGAAAGGAAGTCAGAAAAATAAATCACTACCAGTTGCTAATTATCAAGGTATTGAATATCAAGTGCCATTGTTTGGAGATGTACAGTTGAGAAATTCGGCGATCGCCATTGCCACTGTTCAAGTGCTAGAAACACAAGGTTGGCAAGTCCCTGTAGCAGCAATTAAACAAGGAATAGCTGAAACTAAATGGCCTGGACGTTTGCAATGGACTACATGGGAAAATCGTAAGTTATTAATTGATGGTGCCCATAATGCTGCTGCTGCCCAAGTCTTGGGGCGGTATGTCAGGACGCTTAATTGTCGGTCTATAAGTTGGATTATGGGTATGTTATCTACTAAGGAACATTCGGAAATTTTTCTGGCACTTCTTAGACCTGGCGATCGCTTGTATCTAGTTCCTGTACCTGACCATAGTTCGGCTGATGTGAATCAACTTAGTACCATAGCTCAGGATGTATGCACAAAACTAGTATTTTGTCAAGTTTATTCCCATTTAACACTGGCTTTAGAGGAATCTATTACTGATAGTAAAAATTTAATTGTTTTATGTGGTTCTCTATATTTATTGGGTCATTTTCTCACAATTAAAAATAGCTAAAAACTCGACTACTAGAAGCTGTATTTTTTCAGCAATTCTTGTTTTAGCAAAAAGAGAAATAATAAGTTAAAATTACAGACTATCTTTAAGAGCCTAGTAAAATTAATCAAAATTATCTAGAAATAATAAACGAATGTTTTGGGAGAAATATGACCAATAGTTTAGAAAACCAAAAAATAGTTGTAATTGGCGGTAGCTCTGGTATTGGACTAGCTGTTGCTAAAGCAGTGGCAGCAGAGGGAGCAAAGTTAATATTAGCAAGCCGCTCGGAATCTAAGCTAGAGCAAGCTAAAACGGAAATAGGGGGCGAAACAGAAACGTATCAGTTGAATATAAGCTCTGAAGAGTCTGTCAAAAACTTTTTTGAGAAAGTCGGAACCTTTAATGGGTTGGTGATTACAGCATTTATAGGCCTGAGTGGTCCTTTTATGGAGATAGAAACCGTCAAAGCTCGCCAGGTTTTTGATAATAAATTCTGGGGTTCTTATTATGCGGCCAAATATGGTGCGGCAAAGTTAGACAAAAATGGATCAATTATCTTCTTTTCCGGCTCGGCAGCAGAAAAGCCGATAGCTGGAATTTCAGCGTTAGCGGCAGCAAATGGGGCAATTGAATCCCTGGCACGTTCCTTAGCATTAGAACTAGGGACAATTCGCGTCAATGTTGTTTCTCCTGGTTTAGTGGAAACGCCAGCCTATAGCGGTATGCCGGAAGAATGGCGCCAAGGTTACTTTGAAAGTGTTGCAAATGAAATTCCTCTCAAGCGTATCGGGCAGCCAGAAGATGTTGCGGAAACTGTCATCTATTTAATTAAGAATAAGTATACTACTGGATCGATAATTAATGTAGATGGTGGTAATCGTATGGTATAAATATCTAATAGTTTTTAGTAAAGAAGTAGCTTGTTCCATTCAGATGCCGCATCAGCGATCGCTTGCTCAATGTTTTTTTCTCCCAACATAGCCTCCCGTAAATTTTGATAAATAATTTGTTTCAACTGATCTAAATTTTTAATAGGTGGCAATAGAGCTTCTGATGCCAAAATTTGACTAGCACTAATAACTCGCCCCCGATCTTGAATAGAAGCATTATTAGAAATACTTTTAAAATAACTATTCTCTAAGGTTTTAGTTGTAGAGGGTAAAACATTAGTCTTCTGAGCGAAAGCCATTTGATTTTGATGATTAGTAATAAACAATACAAACTTCAGCGCTTTGTCTGGCAATTTGGTATTCTTAGAAATAGCAAAATTCATCAACGTTATACCCTTCTTATCAGTCTTACCTGTAATTTGAGATATAGGGAATGATGCCTTTCCAATTTCAGGCGTATTTTCAGATATGGCTTCAATAAATTCCGGCCCAGAAAATACCATAGCAGTTTCTCCAGCTTGATACAAATCTTCACCTGCTTGAATCCCTTCCGTCAACACTTCCTTTGGCAATAAACCTTCCCTATATAAATCCATCCAATACTTAAATACTTCCTCACCGACCGGAGTATTAAAAGTAGCTTTTCCATCAACATCTATTAACTCAACTCCCATCTTCACAAAAGATTCTAATACCTCATTTCCTCCTTGTGGTAAAAGAGAAACAAAAAATGCATATTTATCAGTTTTTTCCTTAATTTGTCTAGCTACCTTAGCTAACTCTGTATAATTTGTTGGAGGTTTATCGACTTCTGCACGTTTAAACAGCTCTGAATTATAAATTGTTATATTTGTAGTACAATACCATGGGATACCAAAACTTTTACCATTTATCTGGCTGGCTTGCCAAAGATTAGGTAAATATTCATTTCTAACCGAATCTGATAAGATGGTATCCAAATTTAACCAGGCATTAGGTTGAGTCAATAAATGTAAAAAATTTGAGTTAAGATTAATAATATCCGGAAGAGTTTCTGTCAAAATGGCATTCTCAATATTCCTTTCCATTTCTGACCAAGGTAAATCAACCCATCGTACGGATAGACCTGGATTATCTGCTTCAAAATTAGTAATCAACTGATTAAAATAATTAGTAAACTGAGGTTGAAGCTGTATTGTCCAGAATTCAATTTCTCTAATCTTTAAGTTAGGATAGGGAAAACTACAACTAATCAAAAGTGTTAGAATTATTCCCACTATAGTAAATAGTCGAAACCTTTTCCATTTCAACATGACAAACATTTTATCAAACTTAGAAAAACACTTTATTGTTGATTGCTATAAAACTAAATTATTAAAACAAAAATAACTTTTAATTTATAGCAAAGAAAATTTTGATTCCAATTCAAATGAGAAAAAAATGCTTAATTACTTAAAAAATTTATTAAAAAAAAAGCAACCAGGAATAGGAGTAGAACTTGGTCCAGAAAGAATTAATATTGCTGAAATCCGCCTACAAGGAAATAAATTAAGATTAGTAAACTTTGCTACAGCAGAAGTACCAGAAGATGTATTTTCTGAAGGTCAAATAATTGATACCCCTACAATGTCAGAACTAATAATATCAACCATTGCAGACAATAACATAAAACCTCGTAGAGTAGCAACAGCAATTTTAGGTAGAGAAGCAGTTACCCGTGTAATTCCTGTCCCAGCAGAATTAAACGACCAAGAATTACAGGATTACATGAATCAAGAATCAGGTTTATACTTACCATTTCCCAGAGAAGAGGTAGATTTAGACTATCAAAAATTGGGAAATATACTAGATCCAAATGATGACTTAGAAAAAGTACAAGTAGCTTTAGTTGCAACGAGAAAAGAAATAACAAATGCTTATATAGAAGTCTTTTCAGAAGCAGGATTAGGGATAGATGTTTTAGAAGTAAGTAACTTTGCACTTATCCGCACAGTTAAAGATATACTCCAACAATATGGACCTCAAGAAGCGACAGTAATTGCAGATTTAGAATTTGATAGTACCGAACTTGCTATCGTAGTAGATGGAATACCTCAATTTAACCGGACAATTCCTATTGGTACTTATCAAATGCAATCTTCCTTAAATGAAGCGATGAACTTACCTCCAACTAGAGATACTACCCAGTTACTAGGAATGACTGTTCCAGTGTTAGATACAATGGGAGTTACAGGAAATGAAGTAAATGCTGGAACTAATGCTTTACTAAAAGTATTAGCAGAATTAGCGGATGAACTACGACGTTCAATAGATTTCTATCTTAATCAATTTGAAGATTTGGAGGTAGCGCAATTATTATTAACAGGTTCAGGATCAGCAATAGGACAAATAGATGACTTTTTTATGCAACGTTTAAGTTTACCAGCCTCTAAAGTTGATCCAATTGAGGTTTTAGCTTTAGAAACAGAAGTAGAAATTCCCCCAGAAGAACGTTCTGGCTTAGGAGTTGTATTAGGTTTAGGACTAAGAGAGGTTTGAATTAATATGTATGGCCTAGATATAAATTTTCTTAACGATCGCCCAGAATATAAAAAAGATATTCCCAAACCAGCTGTTAGTGGACCATCACTAGAAGACACAAGACCAATTATACTTGGGACAGCAGTAGCAGTAGCAATTAATAGCCTAGTTGCAGGTGGGTGGTTATATATAAATAATGTAAATAGCAAACTTCAAGGAGACTTAGATAAGTTAAATGGAGAGCTAAATACATTAATTGTTCAGGTTAAAGACCTTGAAGCAATCAAAGAAAAAACTAAGAAATTTCAAGCAGAAGCAGAAGCTTTGGCAACAGTCTTTGATCAAATTAAATCATGGTCTGCATTACTAGGAGAGTTAGCTACTTTAGTACCTAATGGTGTAATAATAACTACTATAGAACAAAAAGAAGCAGAAGTATCAGCTCCGCCTCCCGACAATAAATCTGCGAAAAAGGATGAAAAACAAGAGACATCAACACCTCCAAGACCAACAGCAACTATATTATTATCTGGAACTTCAGATTCTTACGGCAATATCAATGACTTTCAATTACTACTGGAAAACTCTCCATTTTTCCAAGAAAAAACTAAACTGATTAGTACTGCGAGAAAACCTAATCCAACTAGATTAGAATTACGAGAATCAAACTTAATCTTAGCACCAGAAATACCAGAATTATTAGAAATTATTGAATATAAAATAGAAACCAAGCTTAGCTCTCTAGGTGTATCAGAATTACTCCCTGAGTTGAAAAGTAAAGGATCAATCGGATTAGTAGAAAGAGTACAAATACTAAAAGAAACAGGAATACTTTAAAAATGGTAACAGCAAATGAGTGGAATTTAGAACCGACAGGACAAGAAGAAGAGGGCCTAAAATTTTTAGGTGTCTCCTTAAAAGATCCTAGATTTATTGGAGGGGTTATTGGTATCTTAGGCTTAGGAATATCAGGATTATTAGGATACAGTCAGCTTAAACCAACCATCGAAAACAATGCCAAATTACAAAAAGAAATAGAAATAGCAAAAGTTAAAATTTTAGAGCAGAAGAAACAAATAGAGGAACAACCAAATGTAGAAGCAGAAAATAAAAGAGCTAAAAAACAAAGAGAAGATGTAACTAGCTTATTTGCTAGTGAAAAAACAATAAAAACTTTGCTATACGATATTAACAAACTGATCGAGCAAATTAATGGAGGAATTACGGATGAAGAACAGCAAGCAAAAATCACAGAATTTCAACCAGTGGAGCCAAAAAATGGTAACCATATAGTTAACGATAACTCATTAGGACCATTGGTAAATGGGAAATTAAAGCGACGAGAATTTAAAGTAAAATTTGAAGGTAGTTATCCTCAAACAAGAGCATTTATGATTGCTATAGAGAGGATGCAAATGTTATTAGTAGTGAAAAATTTAAGAACTAAACTTGAACAAGGGAATAAAGTTATAGAAGTTGAATGGAGACAAAATAAATTTGTACCAGTTAGTAAGCCAGAAAGTAGACTAATAACATCCTTTGATATGCACGCTCTATTGGCTTTAAGTGAACAAGAGTCATTGACTAAAGAAAATCTCAGTCCAGAAAAGTCAGGAGGATAATAACACAACTTGCTAAATAAACGTTATTTTGTCAGAAAAAAAAATCTAAAATCTATTCCTTATTAGGGGAACACTGCTTTTCTATGATTCAGGAATACTTCTGTGGGATAGTGCAGAATTATTAGAATTAGCCGAAAAAGTAAGGTAGTCCCCAAGCTAATAGATAAAACCCTATACTCTAACAAAATACTAACATCTTAAATTAATAAAAGGTTAAAGTGAGGAGAAGTGAGACAGCAAATAAAATTTAGCAGTGGACTGTTAACTGGAGTTGCGGCAGTAATAATAGCCCAAACCCCAGCCTTTGCAGTAACCCAAATTACCCAAGTCCAGTTAAGTGTAGTAGACGAGGGAATTAATATTGTCTTAGTTACCAATAATGGCGATCGCCCCGAAGTATTTTCAGTCAATAAAGATAACTCTTTTATGGCAGAGATAATCAATGCCCAACTAAGCTTGCCCCAAGGCAACAAATTTCGGGAAGATAATCCAGTTCCTGGTATAGAATATGTAGAAGTAATACAGGTAGATGCGAATAGTGTGCGAGTAGTTATCCGAGGTCAACAAAGTCCTCCCAGAGGTAGGATTATTCAAGGAGCAGGTCAGGGAATTATTTTTAGTGCTGCTGTCAGCTCAGGAGAAATCGCTCAAAGACCTCAACCTAATAGCTTTCCCCCTTCTTCAGAGGTAACACCTCCTCCCTTAGAACCTCGAACCTCACCTGTACAACCTGAAAGAAATTTAGCACCACCAAGAGAAACGACTACAACTCAAGAGTCAGTGATACTATTGCCAGACTCAGGACTAACAGGAGATGGTTTTCCTACTCTACCAGGGCAACCATCAACTAGTGAAGTACCACCATTTTTACCACGAGCAGTAGCACCACCAGTAGGTGATATAGCAATATCCAATATCAACCCTTCAGTAGAAGTTATAGATTTAAGTACCCAAGAAAAAATACCTCGTTTAGTATTGCGAGATGCTCCAGTTAGAGATGTTTTGGCTTTACTAGCTAGGGCAGCAGGATTAAATGTTGCCTATAGTTCAGGTGAAGAAACAGAAGGGGAACAGACCATTTCTTTAGATATTGAAAATGAGCCAGTTCAAGATGTTTTTAATTATGTTTTACGTTTAAGTGGGTTACAAGCAAACCGAGTAGGTAACACAATATTTGTGGGCCAAGAGTTACCAGCACAGGCTAGAAATGTTGTGGTTCGTTCCTTCCGTTTAAACCAAGTTACTGCCCAAGAGGCTGCAGGTTTCTTAGTTAGTCTGGGGGCAGAAGGTGCTACAGTTACAACCAAACCTGTAACTCAGGTTAACACAGTTAATATTCCTGGAACTAATCAGGCAATCACAAATACTGAAACAATTACAAGAACAGTTGTTCAACCTCTGCGCTACGATCCCAAAGATGCTATCCCAATATTGGATGGGTTGCAAATAGCAGTTGATGACCGACTTAATAGTATTACTTTAGTTGGTTCGCCACAAAAGGTAGAAATAGCAGCGGCCCAACTAATTCAATTAGATTTAAGACAACGGCAAGTAGCTGTAAATGTCAAAGTTATAGATATTAATTTATCAGCAGAGGAAAACTTTAGTAGTAGTTTTTCTTTTGGAGTAAATGATAGTTTCTTTATTAATGATAATGGAGCAGCATCTCTAAATTTTGGTAGTCTCCAACCTGCTCCTAATAATCCGAATTCTGTTCTTTCTCGTCCTTTAGTTGATAACCCAATTACTGGAGACCCTTTCTTTGATAGCCAACGTAGATTTGATGTTCCATTGACGGGTAGACCTAATGTCAATCAGGCTGACGGTACTTTCCTCAGACCAATAGCTCCTACAACGGGGGAACCTACAAGAGTTGGTATTAGCAATTATGAACCATCAAAGGTAAATGTTGACGCTAACGGAATATTAGACGTAACACTAGGACAAGCAACTTTTAGTTTGTTCCCGCAAATTTTGTATCCTAAAAGATTCCTCTCCCGTTTGGAGGCTAGTATTGTAAGTGGTAATGCTAAAATTCTCACTGATCCAACTTTAGTGGTTCAAGAAGGAGAAATTGCTAGTATCAGACTTGTAGAAAGTCTCCTCAGACGTGTTGTAACTGAGACTGAGCAAGTTGAAGGAGGACCGGATATTAGAACTAGAAATCCTGAGTTTGAAGATGTAGGTGTGACCCTAGCTGTACAGGTTGAGAGAATAGACGACAATGGCTTCGTAACTGTAACAGTAAATCCAGAAATAAGCTCTCCTAGTCAACGGGTCCCCCTAGTTTCAGGCGACCCAGGGGAGGGATCTGTATTAGAAATTACCAAGCGCATAGTTACATCTGGTAAAATTCGTCTACGGGATGGACAAACTCTAATTATTTCTGGCATTATTCAAGAGCAAGAAAGAACAACAGTCAATAAGGTGCCATTTTTAGGAGATTTACCAATTATTGGTGCTCTCTTCCGCAATAGTTTTGATGAAAATGAACGAGCAGAGACAATAGTGCTACTAACCCCTCAAATACTAGATGATAGCGATCGCTCCTCTTGGGGCTACCGATATAATCCAAGTCCAGATGCTTTACAAATGATGGAAAGGGGGCAACCAAGACCACGCTAAAGTTAAATATAAGGGATAGTATATATTTCTCAGTTTGAACTATCCCAACTTAAATTAGAGGAAAAAAGTCTTAACTTTAAAGTGCTTCACAAGATGATATTTGACGGATCATAAAAATCAGACAATTTAGTCAAAAAAAGTCCCTGAATTAATCTACAATAGTCTTTTAAGGCCCAAAATATAATAAAAAACTAAAGAAGTCTATAAATCTAGAGAAATTAGAGGTTTCAAGGTTCCATATCACCCAAGCACAGATTAGAATAAACCAGTGAAAGCTAGATTGTATAGGGTTTTCAGGAAAAAAAATCTGATGTTATCCCTAAAACTCATGCTGATGATAGGCAAGGGAATAGGGGAAAGCATTATCAGTCAAAGGGTCTGAGGTTTTTGTAGGAGAAAGAAAAGGTTGAAGCTAATAATAAAAAGCCTGATAGTTAAAAAAAACTATCAATGCTATCTGAAGACCTTGCTTGCCTGAATAAGCGATTTACTGATAATTAAACCCTGCTAGAATAGCTTGTCCAAAATAAAAAGGAGGATCTTAATGAACAAAGCTGAATTAGTTGATGAAATTTCAAAAAAAGCTGAAGTCACTAAAAAACAAGCCGATGCTGTATTAAGTGCAGCCCTAGAAGCTATAATGGATGCTGTGGCCAGTGGGGACAAAGTTACCCTAGTTGGCTTTGGTTCATTTGAAGCTAGAGAACGTAAAGCCAGGGAGGGTCGTAATCCCAAAACAGGTGAGAAAATGGAAATACCTGAAACTACAGTACCTGCTTTTTCTGCGGGTAAATCTTTCAAAGAGTTAGTTGCCGAAAGAAACGGTAAATAATTATCATCCGGCTTTGACTAAACCAGTACACGGAGGAAACTTAGCTTGGGCAACCACAGTAGCGGGTTGCCCAATCTCTGCTATTCTTGATTTCTCAGCCAGTATTAATCCTCTGGGGCCACCTGATTCGGCTATCCAAGCTATTCAAACTAATATAAGCAAACTTAGAGCTTACCCAGACCCTAATTATCAGGAGTTAAAGAAAGCTTTTAGTCTGACTCATCCTCCTCTGACTTCAGAGTGGGTTTTGCCTGGCAATGGTGCAGCCGAATTATTAACTTGGGCAGCCCTAGATTTATCAAGGCTGGAAATGATTTATTTGCTAACTCCGGTATTTGGTGATTATAAGCGTGCTCTGAAAACTTTTACAGCTAATGTAGTTGAATGTCCTCTAACAATTGGGGAGTCTAAATTAACTAGATTACAAGAATTACAGATAGAAGCTGACACAAATAAAGGACTATTGCTTAATAATCCTCATAATCCTACGGGAATGTTGATGGAGCTAGAAACAATAGTCCCTTATTTAGAAAAGTTTGGTTTAGTGGTGGTAGATGAAGCATTTATGGACTTTTTACCACCACCCCAACCTCAAAGCTTAGTGCCATTGGTAAGTAAATTTAATAATTTGGTCGTTTTACGTTCTCTGACTAAATTCTACAGTTTACCTGGACTAAGGTTAGGTTATGCAATTTCTCATCCTGAACGCCTTCGGGAATGGGAAAAATGGCGAGACCCTTGGCCTGTAAATACTTTGGCTATAGCTGCTGCTCAAGCAGTTCTAAAAGACAAAGTTTTTCAGGAGCAAACTTGGAATTGGCTAGGAAATAGTCGGAGTCAATTACACCATGATTTGGGAGAGTTAAGGGGTTTACAACCATGGCCTGGTGCAGCTAACTTCTTATTGGTCCACTCGCAAAAGTCTGTTGACTGGCTACAAACAACATTGCTGAAAGAGTATAGAATTTTGATTAGAGATTGTCTAAGTTTTCCAGAATTGGGCGATCGCTATTTTCGAGTTGCTGTCCGTACCCAAGAAGATAATCAAAAGTTAGTTGATGCTTTAGGAGAAATTTTAAATTAATATCTTCCCTTGTAGTTAGGGGCGGGGATATTTATCGGTGGCGAGCTTCCCGGGCGGATTAAAGTTTCACATACTTACTATACCCACCCCTATTCTGTCCCTGGAAGGAAGCAAGAGGGAAAAAAAATAAAGATTCCTACGTTGGGAACTTTCAGATTGAAAGAAGCTATCCCAAATAAACTGTGTTTCTCAGACCTTTACTATATCTAGAGTTGCACCTGAATGGTATGTAAG
>JAKQYG010000210.1 GCA_023356515.1 Trichodesmium sp. MAG_R04
CGATTACGGAATAATGTTGCGCCAATTTGAAAGCTTTGATTAATAAATACTATTTCTAGTAAATTGTTTACTATTCCTTCTGAAAGTTGAGTTCTACCCCATTTTTGAGAATTTAATTTGGTTACTTTTTGATCTCGTTGATTGTTAATATCAATAACCCAATGGTCAGTTCCTACAAAATCAATACTTGGATTTCGAGCTAGAATGAAAATGGTTTTTGCCAAAAAATCTGGGGTCAGACTATCATCATCATCAAATTTGATAAAGTATTCACCTGTGGCAGCATCAAAACCAGAGCGCATATTATTGCTTTTACCAATATTTTGCGGATGCCTAATATAACAAATTCTAGAATCATTCCACTGACTGACTACTTCAGCAGCATGTATCTTTTGAACCATCATCAATTATAATTACTCAAAGTCATTGTAAGTCTGATTTAAAACACTATTTACTGTGTAAGGCAGCAAATTTGCTCGGTTATAGGTGGGAATGCAAACATTAACTTTTGCGATATTAATTACTAAACAGGACTTACGCAGGTACGCTATATATAGCGTACTGCCAACATGGAATTGTCCATACTATAATTAGTTTTTTTTATATATTCAAACAAGGTTACAAAATGTTAAATTAATTTGCCAAAAATAAAGGTTATTTGACTTGAAAAACTAAAGGTTTTTGAATAAAACAGTTAGGCGATCGCGGAGCATGGCGTTAGCCGTATCGCATGAGACTATAGTGAAGTTCGTCGAAGTTGTCATGGGCTATATATAGCGACACTGCATAAGTCCTGTTTATTATATTTTTATCAAATATAATAAACAGGAATTACGTAAAGACACTACTTGTAGTGTCAATATCTGACTTTATTATCAATAATCCACTATATATAGTTGCACTGCGTAAGTCCTGATAAATTAGCTGCAATAGAGAAAAATTTAGAATAACTTACCGATTATATGAAAATTTTAATGCTTTCCTCGACCTTTCCTTATCCTCCCACCCGAGGTGGAACACAAGTTAGGACATTTAATCTACTTAAATTTTTGAGCCAGAAACACTCTATCATTTTGTTAACACAACGCTCTCCAGATGTCAATGATTTAGAAGTGGATTCATTACGATCTTTCGTAGAAGAATTGGCCATATTCCCTCCTCCTCAAAAACCTAATAAAGGAACTTTAGCAAAACTTAGACGTTTAAGTAATTTTCTAATTGAAGGTATTTCACCAAGCGTTATCTCAAGATACTCCCCAGAAATACAAAAATGGGTAGATGAGTTTGTGGCAGCAGATAAGTGTGAGGCCATTACTTGCGAACATTCCGTTAATGAAATTTATGTCCGCCATCAATGGCAGGAGAAAGTAAAAACCCTAGTTAATGTTCACAGTTCCGTTTATGGTACCTGTCGGCAACAGTTGGAAACTGGTGTAGCAGAGAAACCTTTCCGAGATAGAATTTATCTTCCCCTACTCTGGCGTTACGAAAAACGATATTGTTCAAAGTTTTCCTCTATAGTGGCAACAACTGAAGAAGATAGGAAACAATTGCAGGCATTTAACCCTAATCGTAAAATTTATGTTATTCCTAATGGAGTAGATCTTACTTTGTTTCCTTATCGTAGTGCTGACCCAGGAGGAAAGCAATTAGTCTTCGTGGGAGCTATGGATTATTTATCTAATATTGATGCGTCTAGATTTCTGAGTCTGGAAATATTCCCTAAATTACAAGAACGTTATCCTGATGCAACCCTGACATTGATAGGGGCAAGACCAGTACAAAAAGTACAGGAACTTTTGACTTGTCCGGGGGTAAGAGTAACAGGTCACGTATCTTCTATCGCAGAATATTTGCATCAAGCTACAGTTTGTGTAATTCCCATGCGCACTGGTTTTGGAATTAAAAATAAAACCCTAGAGGCGATGGCAGCAGGTACACCTGTTGTGGCCAGTAATCGTGGTTTGGAAGGATTGGCAGTTGATGGTGCAAGTACACCACTAAGAGCATTAAGAGCAAACTATGTAGAAGAATATATAGAGGCCATTGGTCGGTTATTTGAGGATAGGCAGTTAAGACAAATGTTGTCAGAAAACGGGAGATCCCTCATAGAAACCGAGTATACTTGGGAAATTCAAGGTCAGCGCTATGAACAAGTATTACTAGGATATTGACAGTTTAATACCCTTCAATTGGCTTTTCTCCAACCTTTGAAACTGACTAGTTTTCCGCTTACCAAAAGTTTTTTATGAAAAAAAAGATTGACAATTCCAAGGTTGGTTACAATCAAGGGAGATACACTAAAGCTATTAGAACAGTTAAGAAATCCTCTTATCCTAAAACTAGAAAAACTCCACAAATTAGTCGAATTACCTCTACTACAAAATCTAGGAGACGTCGAAGACGACCATCTCAGTCTCGAAAACTTTTGTTGACATTGCTATCCTTACCTTGGCGTAAATGGATGATTGAATGGATAGGAATTACTCTTTTATTTGCTAGTTCTAGTTTAATGGGAGTAGGGGCATGGCTTAGTGTCAAGTTAATTTCCGATCCAAATGCTATGGGCTCATTCAATCAAATATTACCACAATGGACTCAATTCTATATATCTGGGAATAAATCTCTAAAAACCCTGGAGGAAATTAAATCCAATATTAAAGAGGAAGGGTTAAGTCCTGGAACAACTTTTCCTCTTCCCAATACAACAACAAATTCTAGTTCGGATATATTAGTCCCAGTAATGAAGCAAATCCAATCTAGGGCATCTTTAATCTGTGAAACTCCCTGTCAGAAAGTATTAGAGTTGCGAGTCTATCAATCAGTTTTATCTATTAATCAACGAGAAGGCAGTAAACCATATTTTCGATTAGTTAACACTTTAGCACTTCAGGGTTTAGCTGAATCTTTTGTTATTGCATCTACTATTTCTCAGAGTCCAAATCAACTTTTACCTATAACAACAGTACGTCAGTTTCAAGGCAAAGTTCCTGTGACAGGAGTTTGGTTTACTGTCAGTGGTCAGAGAGTACAAAATAATCAAGCTATTCCTTATGGGCAAATTATCAACTATAACCCCACTAAAAATTACTTAAGTTCCGTATTGGAGTGGAAAAGTGCTGCAGGTCAAGCTCCGATATGGCAGGAAATGACTGGAGGGGAAGATCCAGAATTAGTAGTTGAGCAAACTGTGGGATTAGATCCTGATTTTGATATTTATTGGATTCAAACACGAAGGTTTATACTTAATCCGATTGAATTAGAGAAAATTTCCCTTGATGAAACTCCTATTGGGAATAAATATTATAAAGATGCTCTGAGGCTAGCTCGTAATGGTTTATGGTCTCCTGCTTTTGCTTTAATTAAACCTTTGCGAAAGAATTTAATAGATAAATCAAAATGGTCGAAAAAGGCACAAGCTCAGTTTGATTTAATTAAGTTTCATGCCAATATTACAGAAGCTCAGGCGATCGCCTCCTGGGCAAGTCCAAGTCAAAAAGTTTTAGCTAGTTTAATAGATGGTCGTTGGCAAGAAAGTCTAAATGTATTTGAAAATAATTTGAGCAGCACTTATGATATTGCTAAATTACTGCAAAATGATACTGGTCGTCTCCGTAAGAGAGTCAAAGCAACTATTAGAGTAAATAGAGAGGAAATTTACGCCATAGCTTGGGGGACCTTAATTGTGGCAAGTCAAAAAGGCCGAAAAAGGGCAATGTTATGGTTAAATAGGCAACCTCAGATTAACAAAGAGGCAAAGGAAAGGATTGAGAAATTATTGGATCAACTAGATACTGCTTTTGCAGAAAAGGAAGAATAACTGAGTTGACATTAGTTGTTCCCCATCCTCAAATAATAAAATGGTGAAAATCATGTAGTGCAGGCATCTTAACCGCGTGGATATACCCCATAACAACGAAAAGCACTATAATTTCCTCTTGATACTTCCCTTTAAACTCCGCAGTAAATTTTTTAATCTAGTTAAATTAACCTCCTTACTGCCATAACGCCATCCTACATAAGCTTGGGAAATTTCTTCTATTATTTCTTTTTCATTGATAGAGTTATATTCCTCAATAGCTTTAGTATATTCAAAGGGTGTCTGAAAACTACGCTTAACTAATCCCTTACTCGCCATTAAATTCAACATTTGTTGATAAATACTTTCCATAGGAGATAACCTTCCTAACCAAAGAACATAACGCCATTTCTGAAAAAAAATATACAACAACCAACTCAAGAAACCTAAAGCAGTAGCTAATATTAAACCGCCAAATATACCTTGCCAACCTTGGTAAAAGAAAGCGAAAAACCAAGCAATAATTCCCAATATCCAACGAAATATTCCACCAATAAACCTTTCTAAAAAACTAGTTACAGGAGAAGGTAACCAACCAGCCACCCACTTCCAAAAAGTTATTAATGCGCTAAAAGTTTGATTTTTTTCAATTGAAGGAGGAACTAATGGCATTCCCGGAATAGGATTAAAAGCAAACCATCCATAGTTAGGAAAATATACCTCGCTCATCATATAAGCATCTGTGTTTTTTACCACATATAAACCAGTAAAAGGATTAAATTCACCAGAAGAATAACCGCCCACCAATCTAGCAGGAATTCCAATAGAACGCAACATTATTGTTAAAATAGTAGAAAAATGATCACCATAACCACCCATAATTTTTTTCCCTTCCGGGCTATTTTGATAACCAAATAAAAATGCTGAAACTAAATCTTCACCTTCTGCTAAAAATGGTGGTATTTTCTGAAGTTTATAATTTGGGTTTTGCTTGAGGTATTGAGCCAAATAAAGTACTTTTTCGTAAGGAGAAGTAATAGGCTTACTTTCTTTAGTAACTTTCTTTTGATTGGCTAAAATTTCCTCCGTTTTCTGTCTAACTTTTTCTGCTATTTCAGAAGGAATCTGTAAATAATATTGACTAATATTTTCTGGATAATTTGTTCCTGCCTGACCCAAAATACTACGATTTCGGTAAGGAACATCAGAAATTACGGTGTAGGTTAAACCTTCTCTAAGTTCAAGAGGAGAACGTAAATTTCCATCAGGGTCGATTGCTATTTTTTGAGTAGGAAAATATATTTCTTTGGCCTGATATAAAGCTGGAATCAAATTTGGTAATTGAGAAACTACTGTATAACTTTGAATGACTTCTTTAGTTTCACTTTTATAATTATTTTTTCCCAAATTCATATGAAATTTATAAGACCAACGAGGACGATTTAAAGTAACAGTATTATCATTCCGAGAAATTTCCCAGCCTTCACCAGTATATTTATCAAAAGCCAAAACTCTCCAAAATCCTTCAGCCTGGGACCTAACTCGCATTACAACTTGAGGAATTAATTGCCCGCGCAAATTTTGGTTTATCTTAGTATTAAAACCATAATAATAAGTAGTATCTAAATTTCCCGGGCCTGATTCTTGATTAGTTCCATTACTATTTCCAAAACCATCTCCACTTTCTCTGCCTTGACTAATATAACCAGGATTTATAATTGTCCGCCCATCGAAATTTTCTAGATCAAAATTTATCGGGGCGCTCACAGGAAAAGTTCGTAATTGATATCCAGGTAACCTCGGTAAAAAAGCAAAAATTGCCATCCCCAAACCAAAAATTACTAACAATAATATTATTAATCGCTTGACAGACAAAGTAGAATTTAACAAAGATATTTTTTGCGGCTGCTTTTGCTTTAGAAACTCTGATTTATTAGCGAAAAATCTTGAGTGCAGACCTAGTCTGGAACGGTAATCTAAAATAAGAGAAGGAATAGCAAAAACAATAAACACTATTAATACAGGTCCATAAGTTAAGGTTTGACTAATAGTACCTGCAACCCCCAACAAAATTAGCCCTATAACCATCGAATATCCTAAGTCTTTTCGCCTGGGTAGGTCAAAGCTATGTAAAACTTGAAGTTGAATCAATAATTCAGCTAATACCAATCTTGTATCATTTAACTCACCAACTAATCTGCTCAAAAAAGCAGCCAAAGCTAACAACATTCCAATTGCCAAGCAAAATTTAGCTGGCATATTTCTCTTGTAGCGATTGTACCAACTCCAAATTGCTCCTACAATACTTAGTGGTCCTGCCCAAACAATTAAAGGCAGTTCATCTGTTGCCACCCCAGCAGCCACATCAATTGCTATAATGCCTACTATTACCAACGTCTGTACCATTACTCGTAATAGAATAGAATTTTCAGGGATAGGTTTAGGTGTTGCTTCTACTTGTCTCCACAAAGGTCCTAATATAGGTAGATTTCGCACTTCCCATGCAGAAAAAAAATTAGACATAATTTTGTTGTTATATCCTGAAAGAATATTAATTTTTAAGTAAGAGTATTGGCCTAATCTAAAGGACAACAATTCAATGAATACTTCCCCTTAAATAGACAATAAAACCTATATTCTTTACTACAAAATGTAGTGCAAAAATATAAATTAAAAGTCAAGAGTAAGAAGAAAACTATAGTAGTCAATAAGAGTTGACAATTCAGTAAGTAGGGCTTGCTGATTAAATATTAAAGCATTGACACATAAAGGTCTTAGCCTTTTTTTGTCGAAAAAACTACCTGGTTTTTGGCCCTTCAAGCTGAAAAAGTTAATATTTTGCGCGCTCCCACACAATAAAAATCAAGAGACAAATATATCCAACTAACTCCTCTATACATTCCCTGTTCTTATGTAGAGACGTTGCATGCAACGTCCCTACCTACTCCCCTGCTTCTTAAAAAGACTTTTCCAGCAGACCCTAAGTATTTATCCTTAAGATTCCCCCGAGAATTTGATACTAAATCCGGGTATAAAAGTAAGTTTGTCTCATCGCCTAATTCGTTATTTAGTAAAGGCTGTAACTTTAAAAAATATCCTCTCGCTAAGGCGGGTTTGCTATGACTCCTGAGCAAGGTAAATGAAGGGAATTTTTATAGTATAAATACTATAGTTAATGAGCCAGACTTAAGGCAATATGGTTTATATAACCGACATTCCGCATATCTTCATATATCTTTATTTAAATTTACATTTTCAAAGAGACTTATACGAAAAACCTTCATTATAGAAATTAATATCAATAACCATTTTTTTATGAGAAAATTAGTTACAATTCTTCATGACAGCTAAAATCGATGCCCATCGCTATAAGGGTTTCAGGGATAGTGTTCGGGGCGATCGATTAGTCAAACTTATCAATTTAATGTTAAG
>JAKQYG010000211.1 GCA_023356515.1 Trichodesmium sp. MAG_R04
CACATAATCATCTGCTTCCTTCTGCTGTAGCATCATCCACATAGCTCGAACATAATCCTTTGCATATCCCCAATCTCGTTTAGCATCCAAATTACCAAGATAAAGTTTTTTCTGTTTACCGGCTAAAATCTTAGCTACAGCACGAGTAATTTTGCGAGTTACAAAAGTCTCACCTCGGCGAGGACTTTCATGGTTAAATAATATACCGTTACAAGCAAATAGATTGTATGACTCTCGATAATTTATTGTTTGCCAGTGGGCATAAACTTTAGCACAAGAATAAGGACTACGGGGGTAAAAAGGCGTATTTTCCTTCTGAGGTACTTCTTGAACTTTACCAAACATTTCCGAAGACCCAGCTTGATAGAAACGAACTTCAATTCCAGTACGTTGCTGATAGTCTCTAATTGCTTCGAGTAAACGTAAAGTACCCATTCCCACTGTATCTACAGTATACTCGGGAGAATCAAAGCTAACCCTTACGTGGGACTGAGCACCCAAGTTGTATATTTCTAATGGCTTAACTGCTTCAATAATTCGACGTAGAGTAGTCCCATCAGTTAAGTCTCCATAATGGAGAAATAATCTAGCATTTTGGTTATGAGAATCTTGATATATATGGTCTATCCTATCTGTATTGAAGCTAGAGCTACGTCTAATAATACCATGAACCTCATAGTCTTTCTCAAGTAAAAACTCACTTAAATATGAACCGTCTTGACCAGTAATACCAGTAATTAATGCCCGTTTCCTTTGACTCATTGCAGTTAATATTCACCACGTATTTACATAGCTACTAATTCTATAGACATTTATTCCAACTAGCTAGATTTATACAATTTTATACTAAATCCGGGTATAAAAGTAGGCTTGTCCCATCCCCTAATCCGTTATTTAGTAAAGGCTGTAACTTTAAAAAATACCCTCTCACTAAGGCTGATTTGGAATCATTTGTAGCAAACATTTATCTAACTTGGTATTAGAGGTGCAATATTTGTAAAAAGACTATTGACCTCTAACCCTACCAATACTTTCGTAGGCGAACCCAGAAACCGATTTTTTTCGTCAATATTTATTGTTAAAAATAACAATTTGTCCTAAAAATCCGGTTTCTTTATGTAAGTTCTACCTACAATAGCTTCAGATAATTTTAGATCTTTCAATTCCAATTACTCAGTATTAGTAAGCACCGTTGTTTTTTGGAAAAATAACAATGCCAATTGTTTTAAACATGATCCATATATCTATCCAAAAATTTCTGAAGTTTACATAGTAAAGGTCTATTTGAACTCTCTTAGGATAAGGAATATCATTGCGACCAGAAACTTGCCATAAACCAGTTATCCCTGGTCTAATGGTAAGAATTTTGTCCATATGATGACCATATTTTGGTAGTTCTTCAAGGACTAATGGCCTCGGGCCTACTACACTCATGTCACCTTTCAAAACGTTCCAAAATTGAGGAAATTCATCTAAACTTGTAATTCTGAGAAATCTACCAATCCAAGTAATTCGGGGGTCATGTTTTAATTTGAAACTTTCCTGAAATTCTTGACGAAGATGAGGACAAGTTTCCATTATTTCTCCTAATATTTCATCTGCATTTTGCACCATGGTTCTAAATTTTAAGCAACGGAATGGCTTTCTATTTTTACCTACTCTTTCTTGAATATAAAAGACTGAGCCTGGTGAGCTTAATGCAATTAATAAGGCTATCAGGATATAAACGGGGGCAAACAATACGAGGACAGATAGAGAAAATAGAATATCAAATAATCGTTTGGAAAATCCTATTTCTAGGACGTCTAGAATGTGACTTTTTTGTTGTTCTCTGGGGAGGAAAGGCTGAAAAGCTCGCTTTGTAAATCCTCTAATTACTTTGCCAGAGATGAATTGGCTATCAGCAGTCATCTTACTCCTTCACTTCACACCACACACAGTCCTGATCATAAAGCCTATAGCAAAATAGAGGGCAACTTTGGTTGCAAAAAAGATGACTAATTTTGGATAAGGACAATTTTTTACTTCTCACTTAGGTGTTCTATGCCCATATGTAAAAATTTTATAAAAATATCTGAATTCAAAAATAAAAATTAAGATATTATTATCGTAATATTTACTATTGATTTTCCATTTTATTCAGTAATCTAAATTAAACAGTCACAACTACAGGGTTAGCAGTATCAATAATTATATTTTCAATGGCCTCAACAGACAAAATTGGATTAGCTTGTTTAATTAAAGCCACTACACCTGTAACATGGGGTGTTGCCATAGAAGTACCTGTAAAGAAACTATATAAATTACCTGTTATTGAAGGAGGTACAGGGGCATAAATATCTCCTGCATCTTCAGGAAAACCATCTCCCCCTGGGGCAACAACATAATCTAAAGGTTGATTTCCTGCCTTATTGGAGAAGGAAGAAAATTTCCCATTTTGTTCCACTGAACCAACTGCAATTCCTTGTTCATTAGCTAATTTTGCTGGATAATCAGGACTACTTAAACCACCATTACCCACAGCAGAAACAAATACAACACCCCTCTCAGCAGCATAACGAATAGCCTCAATTTCACCTCTAACTAAATTTCTCTCACCAGAGCTAAAATTAATTACATCTCCTCCATTATCAACAGCATAATGAATGGCCTTTATTCCATCACTAGCTTTGCTTTCTCCTTGATCATTAAGTATCCTGACAGGCATAATTTGGACATGTGGAGCTATTCCAGTTGTCCCTATCTCATCTCTCTTGGCAGCGATAGTTCCTGCAATATGAGTTCCATGACCTATTTCATCTCTTGGGTCATTATTATGATTCACAAAATCCCAACCCTGGACATCATCCACATAGCCATTGGCATCATCGTCAATATTATTGTTGGGAATTTCGTCCCTATTATTCCACATTTGGCCTATTAATTCTGGATGGTTATAATCTACACCACTATCAATAACAGCTACTACTATACCATTTCCCTGAAAGCCCTGATTCCAGACTTCGGGTGCTTTCACTAAGTTTAGTCCCCACTGATTTTCTCCTACATCAGGAACTTCTGGAAAAGGAGTAGTACCAATAGAACTGGCAACTGCTGCTGAAGCATCGACTAAACCGTATCCAAAAATATTATTAAAGGTTGGTCTTAAAGAATTAGTAGTTTGTTGAAGTTCATTAGAATTTTTGGTATCTCCGAAAATCAAGCGACTTTCAAGAAGGTTTGTCTCAGATATTTCTTTAACTCTTGCCAATATTGAACCGCTTGTTTGAACTTGAATTAATGTATCTCCTGTAGACAAATCTTCTATTAATAAAATGTCATTTTCTGTTAAGTTGGCTGGGATTTGAATACTGTCAAAATTAAGATTAAAATCATCAATAATATCTGCTGCATCTAAATTGTTATTATTTGGTGAATCTCGCAAAACAAATATATCATTGCCAGCTTCTCCAATTAATGTATCTTTTCCTAAATCCCCATAAATTATATCATTGCCATTTCCTCCGAATAAAATATCCCCTCCTTTTCCTCCATAAATCATATCATTTCCGATTTCTCCATAAATTGTGTCTTTACCTAAGTCTCCAAAAACTTTATCGTTGCCTTGGTTAGCTTGAATAAAATCATTACCTTTACCACCTCGTAAAGTATCATAGCCATCTCCTCCAAAAATATTATCGTTACCTTGATTACCATTAATCAATTCAGGGTTTAATGAACCTATTATTGTATCATTTCCATCTAAAGCTTGTAGACCTCCTGAATATGAAATTAGTAAGTTTACTGGTACAGTAAATTGATTAGAATTGGCATCCAATAGATAGGAAAGACTAGAAAAGTTAGAACCAATCATAGTTTTTCATCATTCATTTATTTTCAGTATCAACGTCTTGTAACTAGAGAGTACAAAGTTATACCAATTTCATAAACTTAGACTACACTGCTTGTCTTAATATTTATCAAATGTTGACATATGATGTGTAGGCATACTTAAGGAAATTGGTATTATTCTAAAAAATGATTTGCTTTCAAGGCTGGAAGCATTACTGGATAAGCTTTACAACATCTACAGTTTTTTCGAGAGATTTTCTAAAATTGAGATAGCTGAAAGTCTTATCTAGCAATAATTATTCCCAAAACTTCGTATTTTTTAGTCTTGTAATTATGTGCCTTTAAATTAATTAAATGACTGGATTTTTTGCTTTAGCTTCAATTCTGTCTGTCGGGATAATATTTCTTTCAATTCTTCGGCTGATTCAAGAATATCTAGTTTAACAAGACACACCATATTATTCACTGTTTTTATGTCCATTAAGGTATAGCATTCTTTTTAAGAAATGGCATTTATAGTCATTCCGAATAAGAATGGGATACTTTTTCAGCTAAAAACCCTTTCACAGCAAGAAAATCTTGTCTCAATCTAAATCAGAATGACTATATATTAGGCCAAAGTATCAAGGCAGAAGACTAATCTCTCAAAGAGGCAAACTCCTGATTCAACCTAGTAGACTCTAATTTCTTTGCTGCTGGGCTACACTTATACTAGAGAGCAAATCAACCCACTTTCTACTAAATAAAACGTAACTAAAATTGACTAAAATAATAGCCGGATGTGGCTGAATT
Source organism: Trichodesmium sp. MAG_R04 (assembly GCA_023356515.1). GTDB lineage: Bacteria > Cyanobacteriota > Cyanobacteriia > Cyanobacteriales > Microcoleaceae > Trichodesmium. The sequence goes on from JAKQYG010000211.1 coordinate 4,624, forward strand.
TCAGAATTATCTTCTTTTGTTAAATAGGAATATTTTAAGGCTTTATGTAATTAATACCAGCATTTTTCATTCTTTGTAATGCTTGATAAATGCTTTTTTCTTCTACTGTTAATGCAATGCGAATAAAACCTTCTCCAGATGCACCATATCCCTTTCCAGGAAGTACGATAATGCTACATTTTTCTAGTAAAAGAGTAGCAAATTCTTGAGATGTATAATTTTTAGGAATTGGAACCCATATATATAAACTTGCTAAGTTTGGTTTAATAGGATAACCTAAAGACTGCAAACCTTTGATGAGAATATCTCGTCGTTTTTGGTAAACTGCTACTACATTTTGCAAGTCTTTTTCAGTTGTAGAAAAAGCGGCGATCGCTGCTTTCTGAATTGCTTTAAAGACTCCAGAATCTATGTTAGATTTTACTTGGCTTAATCCTTTTATTCCCAGACTATTTCCTACTACAAAACCAATGCGCCATCCTGTCATATTGTAAGTTTTGGATAAGCTATGAAATTCAATTGCTATATCTTTAGCGTTGGGAATTTGTAGAATACTAGGAGATTTATAATTATCATAAGCTATTTCAGAATAAGCATTGTCGTGGCATAGCAATATGTTGTAATGTCGACAAAAGTCAACTAATTCTTGAAAAAACTCTAAGCTAGCTGTAGCGCCGGTAGGATTATTAGGATAATTAACCCACAGTAATTTGGCTTTTTCAGCCACTTCTTGAGGAATACTACTTAAAATTGGTAAAAATCCATTTTCTGCCCTAAGTTGTACTGAGTAAGGTTGACCCTCAGCAAAAATTGTTGAAGTGCGATAAACTGGATAACCAGGGTCAGGAATTATAGTATAATCCCCTGGATTTACAAAAGCTAGAAAAATATTGTGAATTGACTCTTTTGAGCCTATTGAGGAAATTATCTCTGTTTCTGGGTTTAAATCTTCAACTCCAAACCTACGTTTCATCCAATCTGCTGCTGCTTGTCTATATTCTTTTAAACCTTTGTTAGGGGAGTAGTGATGATTTGTTGAATCTTGAATTGCCTCATGCATTGCTTGAACAACATGATTGAAAGTAGGTTGGTCTGGATCTCCTACCCCAAAATTGATAACCTCAACTCCTCTTTCGATTAATTCATTCTGTTTACGGTTAATTTCAGTAAAGAGGTAAGGTGGTATTTTTTCTAACCTTTTGGCAAGCTGCATGATAATTTTATTAACTCCTGAACTTAAGTTAATGCGGATTATTTACATAGTAGGAACGAGCTGAATTCGTCCTGCATCCATCTCCTCCATCAATAACTCTAATGCTTCATAATCTAGATCGGAAATATAGCCAAGTCTGGTCAACTCAGAGTTGATTTGATTTTCTATTTCAGGAGTTAATTGCTGAAAATAGAGAGCTTTAGATACAAGTTTCCGAATCAGACAGTTTGGTTCCATGGCTAATCTAAATAAAAACTCTACATGTTTAAATTCTCTGATAAATATTTACCCTAATTGGTGATCCAATGCTATATGAGAAAGTGATATTCATCATTTATACCCTAAGGCCAAAATAAGTGAACTCCATAAATTATAGTTTAACACTATAAGTTTTTGGTGCTATCCTAAATATATGTCTAAACGATAAATACAACTTGAGTAGTAATAGTGGCAGTAGCAGTAGAGAATTTACTTACACCCAATATTCACAAACCTGCTCGTTACCTTGGTAATGAGTTTGGTGCTTTTCATAAATCTTGGGATAGTTCCCAAGTGCGCTGGGTATTGAGTTATCCAGAAGTTTATGAAGTAGGAGCTTCTAATTTAGGACATATAATCCTTTACAATATCTTAAATTCTCAGCCACGGCAACTATGCGATCGCACATATTTACCAGCTCCAGATTTAGCACAAAAATTGCGGGCCACAGACACTCCACTATTTGCTGTGGAATCAAAGCGATCGCTGATTGATTTTGATATTTTAGGCTTTAGTCTCAGCTATGAATTAGGAGCAACAAATATTCTAGAGATGCTAAGTTTGGCAGGTATTCCATTGACTTGGCAACAACGACTTAAACTAGGGAATAGAGATGAATACAGAGAAATAATTTCCTCTTTTCCTTTGATTTTTGCAGGGGGTCAAACAGCAACTTCAAACCCCGAACCTTATGCAGACTTTTTTGACTTTATTGCTTTAGGGGATGGAGAAGAGTTACTTCCAGAAATTGGACTAATAGTTCAGGAGGGGAAAAAGAGTGGGTTAACCAAAGAAAAATTACTTTTAGATTTAGCTCAAGTTCCCGGTGTTTATGTCCCACAATTTTATAGTATGGCTGTAGATGGTTCAGTTTTTCCCATTCGTGATGATGTACCGAAAAAAATATTACGTCGAGTCGCAACTCCTATGCCTGCTTATTCTATAGGTTTAGTTCCTTATGTGGAAACAGTCCATGACCGGCTAGTAATAGAAGTGCGGCGTGGATGTACCAGAGGTTGTCGCTTTTGTCAACCAGGTATGTTAACTCGACCAGCACGAGATGTGGAACCAGAACAAGTAGTGGATACTATTGAAAAAGGTATAAGTGCAACTGGACATAATGAGTTTTCTT
>JAKQYG010000212.1 GCA_023356515.1 Trichodesmium sp. MAG_R04
TCCGGACTATGTGTTGATTTTGCCTTGGAATATTAAGGAGGAGATTATGGAGCAGATGGCTGATGTTCGGGAGTGGGGTGGGAAGTTTGTTGTTCCTATTCCTGAAGTTGAGGTTTTGTAGTTAGTGGCACGTCAAGCCTTAAATGTTACTTCAGGAAAATGATATAATGCTTATTTTTTAAGGCTTTTAGCTTAAAAATTTATTCCATTACTTTTAGCTTGACACGCCAGTAGGGATATTTTTAGTAGAGTTTAGAGAGTCAGGACTTACGCAAATCAACCTTTAAAACACTATATGTAGGGGCGAATGGCATTCGCCCTCACTAGATGTAGTGCCCGTGCGTAAGCCCTGGAGAGTGTAAAAGTAGAAGATTTTAAGGAGGAAAATTTATGGAAAATTCAGTCCCCAAAGTAGAAGAAATTGCCACACAGCTAGACCATTCTATTGCTAGTTTAAAAAAAATAACAAGTGACTTAACAAGGTTGCGCGATCGCTTGCTCCAAGTTGAGAAACAAGATCTATTACCACCTTTTCAGGAAAGTGCTTTACTAGAGATCGTAGAGGTTATCCAGGAGCATCAGAATAGTGATTTGTTATGGTGGCATAATATAGAAAATCCCCAACGAGAACAAAGAACCGATACTTACACATTTACTTTTTCAGGGTGGGTTTTGGGCAAGAATTCTCCTGCGGTTACCATTGAAATAATTAGTGATGATGGTAGAATTATTAAACATATTCCTGTCGGTGTTAGTCGCCCTGATGTAGCAAAGGATTATCCTCACGTTGTAGGAGCAGACAAAAGTGGTTTTCATGCTGTAGTAATACTTCCAACAATAGGAAAATTAACGGTAGAAGCTGTTCTTGTTGATGAGGTTAGAGTTTCTTTGGGAGTAGTTTTAGTTGAGCAAAAACAGAGTACCCCATCAATCTGTGCTGGCGCACGAAAAACTGCACAATATAGCTTGGTAGTGCTAGATCATATTTTCCCACTCTCATTGTCTGCTTTTACCCTCGCAGAGTATAATGCTTATCTTGAAAACTTTCCAAAGGCTGCTGTCTATTCAACTGGTTTAAATTTTATAGCTCTGGGTGAGACTAAAAGCTTTTCAGAAGTTTTGGGGGATTATTTGACTTACTACCCTAAGTTTAAAAACAGAGTATTTAAGTTTAATCCTTATTGTCTTAAAGGTGCAAAATTTGTATATACACTATTTCTTTCCCAGATTTTTCATTTTATAGATTTGATTGACTATTACAACATTCCTTTTGCTTTTACTCTCTATTCTGGAGGCGGATTTGCTTTAAATGACCATATGTCAGACCAATCTCTAAGAAGAGTTTGTTCCTCAAAAAACTTTAGAAAAGTTATTGTTTGTCAAAGTGTTATTAAAGAATACTTGTTAAAAAATAATTTTTGCAAGCAAGAGCAAATTGTGATGGTGGAAGGGGTACTTTTACCTTGGCAAGCTTTGACCCAACAAAAAGTTTCTAAACAATATTACAAAAAAGATAAAAATACTTTTGACATTTGCTTCGTAGCTCATAAATACACCATGAGAGGAGTCAGTAAAGGATACGATTTATTTGTTGAGGTGGCAAAAGTTTTAGCCAAAAAATATGGTGACATACGCTTTCATGTAGTTGGAGGATGGGACGAGCATACAATTGATGTCAGTGATATCCAAGATAAAATTTTCTTCTATGGGAAAAAACAGACGGACTGGTTTCCTCAATTTCATGCAAGTATGGACATTATTTTAGCTCCAAAGTTACCATTTAGTTATTTGCCTGGTGTTTTTGATGGCGCTCCTGTAGGCAGTTGTGTTGAGGCAGGGCTGTGTGGAGTCGCTGTTTTTTTTACAGATCAACTAAATCAAAATATTCTCTATAAAGACAGAGAAGAAGTGGTAGTTATACCAAGAAATGAAGAAGAAGTATATGCTAAACTCAAATCAAATCAATTATGGTTTGACAAAGGGGATAATACAGAAATAAAAAAAATTGACGTGCTAAAAATATCCAATATCATAGAGAAGTATTACCATCATCCTGATGATTTATACTTATTAGCAGAATGCGGACAAAAAGCTTTTGAAAAAATGGCAAAGAATCAAATCCCATTGAGACTGAAAGTTTTAAGGGAGTTGCTAGAACAGCAGGAATAGTCAAGTTGGTTACGATCATGGTAAGCACTTTTTTTGTTATTCAACTGCTATAATTGATGGAGTTTTACTTGTCAAAGACTCTATCGCATCTTTCCCCGTATTAGCAATCGTATCCAGCACTGTAACGGTTCCAATAAAATTTCCAAATAATTGAGGATAAGGATCGTAATCGTATGTTTTGTACTCTAAACGAATTTTGTGTTCTCTAAACAGCTTTTCATCAAGATATCCTTTCGCTGTTGGACCTGATAAATAAGTTGTAGCACCTGATTTTTTAAGTAATTGAATTAAACGTTCTGTTTTAGAGCCTTTAACTTGATAATCTCTTGACATTAAGATTGGTGTAGCAATATTTAGGTATGCACAAATAGTTTTAATCAGTTTAATGTTAAGCTCGCTGATAGTAGTTTCGCTTCCATTAACGCATTCTTCCCATAAGCAAATTGCATCTTTAAAAAAAGGGGCACTTTGAAGAGAATCTTTAAGCAATCCTCTATGCTTCCTTCGCCATGGGATATTTTTGCAAATCAAAACCCGATCTATGGGCAACTCTAGTTTGCTGTTCACAGGAACCGAAATCCATGTTAAACCCGATCTAGTCTTAACTTGATTGCGATTTCGCCAACTTCCTTTGGAAAAAAGAACATCATCATAAATGATAAATGAGTCAACGCTATTGATAAAATCAAAGTATCCCCTCCAGGGTATGTAGCTAGATTGAATGATACCTACTTTCATGTTTCCATTGAAATATTTGTACTTATCTGTACTTTGCTCACCATTTAGAGTCTTTGTAAAAGTTTTTTATTGAGAAAAATCTCAAGTTTCATATATCAGTTTAGCGTTCGCTACTTCACCCATTCAAATCTATCAAATAAATCCTGTGGAATTAAACTTGTAGCTTTTTCTCGTTGCTCCAATGTAAATACTTCTCGCCATTCATTAACGCTTCCCTTGCGGAAATTGGATTTCCCTAGTTCTGGCGGTTGTGGCATAGTAAATAAGCTAAAATCTATTTCATAGAAATCTAGAATTGACTTAAAAAAAGTATTAGAATCTTTAGCTAAATCTTCATGTCTTGTGAACATTATTATGGGATAAAACTCAAGGCTTACTTTTGCTTCTAGCCAGCCACATATCCATTTAACAAAATAGGGAATTTTTGTTTCTATCATATAATCTACTTGTGCTTTAAAGTCTAATTCTAAATAGTTTTTCACGATAGAGCCGTTTTTTATATGTAAAATGTAGTAATAGGGAAAACTTCTATAATGTTTATTCAAATGGTGCAATAAAGATAAAGTAGCAGGGCGAGGATCGCGAACATTAACTATCAATCTTTCTACATATAAATTTAACAATAACAAATTAAAGCGGTTTGGTTGAATGTGACTGCCAACTACGTTACCTCTCAACACTTGCTCTTTAATTTCCGATTTGAGTATATTACCAAATTGTAAAAAGGATAGCGAATCTACATCAGCCCAAGAAAATGATACGCCTAATCCTTTAGCCAAATTATGAATTATATATTGTGTTCCCGATTTTTTCTGGGTAGGTAAAATTATCCCCAAGAGTTTTTTTTCTAAACAATTTTTTAGTAGTTCAGCCTTATGAGATTGGTGAGCTTTGAAAATTGCCTTGCTTAATAAACCTTGGCTTATTAGTTCTCGACTTAGCCTTCCCTGCTCGATCAGAACCTCTATTAAACGAGTGATAGTATTGTCTTGATTTTTTTGCTGTGCATCTGCCAAATAACTATAAACAAGTAACCAATTAGGTTTTAAAGCAATCGCTCGTTCAAAACTTTCAATAGCTTTGTCTACTTTGCCTAAATCTCTTAATACCATTCCTAAACCTAAATGATCTTCTGTTATCTGAGGTTGTTTGTCTATTGCCTCTTGAAACTTCCTTTGAGCAACTTCCCATTTGCAATTTTCGTACAAACTCCAAGCTGAATTTAGAGAAATTTCCATATCATCATTTACTCCTGTTCTTTAAACTGTTCGACCATATCTGCATAACTGCGCCCTTCACCAGGCCAGCGAGTGTGTACCCAGTCTGGACAATTACCACAAAAACTGTGATTTCCAAAATTATTGCATAGATGAGCTTCTCTAAGTTTTTGATAAAACTCGCTCTGCCAAGTTTCATAAATTGTAGTCGTCCTGTAATCAGCAATTACCGATCCATGAACCCAGTCTGTAGGGCAAAATGCCAAATAACCAGCCGGGTTTAATAAAATTCTTTCCCAAGGATATAGACAAGGAAATCTTACCTTGCTCTTGTGTTCTTCTTGAATTTTTTCTGCTATATTTTCAATTGCCCCAGCAGCAGAATGGAGGCGACGAATTACAACGTAGTCAGCACCGTTGTTTTTCCAAAAAGTTTCAAAGTCTTTTGTTTCGTAGATATTTTGGGGTTGCTCAACATAACTTACAACAACTTTAGTTTTAAAAGAAGATTGTTTAGACCTCTGGAGCAGCTTGAGTACATTCGATTTGGTAATATTTAAGTTACCATTTACACGAATTTTAGAATAAGTCTCAGGGACAAAAGCATCTAAACTAATATCAATTATATCCACACCAATATTTAAAAGCTTTTCAATACGCTTTTCATTCATTAAAGTGCCGTTTGTGGTTAACGTAACAGCAACTCCAGAATTACCACAAGCATACTCTAGCATTTCATAAATTTGACGATTAGTTAGAGGTTCACCATTACTTGTGTAGCGGATGTACTGGGTTTTGCCTTGACCGTACTTGGCAACTTCATCCACCATTTTTGCATTCAGTTCTAAATTTAAAGACTGACTACTATAATATGGAGATTTCTTAAATTCAGGATGGGGACAATGAATGCAGGCTAAGTTGCAAATTTCTGTAACATCTACAATAATTTGAGATGGAAATTCGGCCTTTAACCTTCCATAAAAACCGTATTGGTTACTATGTTTGTCTACAATCAAAACTTGGTTTGTCATGATTTTTACTGTAGGTTTCCAAATTTTATACTAATTAAAAACAGGCGGTAATTAATCTGCTAATACTTTTGTAAAACTTCCTCAAATTGTTGAACTACATACTCAGCATCCTCCAAACTCATGCTTGCACCGATCGGCAAAGTTATTATTTGTTTATAAATTTTCTCAGTATTAGGTAAAACTTGGTGCTGTTGCTCGTACAAAGGCATACTATGTAAAGGGGAGTAATGAATAGTTGCACCTACATTGCGCTTTCTCAACTCCCACAATATTTTATCTCTGGAAAAAACGCCGTCATTTAGAAGGATAGTAAATAAGTGACGAGCATGGTAAGGGTGAAGAATGTTACTCTGAAATTCTATTTTTGCCCCCAAGCTACTAAGCTTTTCATGGTAATAGTTGGCTATGCTCAGTCTAGTAAGATTAAAAGACTTTTGCCTTTTAAGTTGTACTCTACCTATGGAAGCTTGCAAATCCGTATAATTCATTTTATAACCCAATTCACTCAACTCAGGAGAAATTATGACTGTTTTAGGATGACTAAAGCGCTTCCAGGCATTCACTGGAAGTCCATGTTGTCTCAAAGAGTCTATTCTTTCTTTTATATTAGGGTCAAAACAGACAACCGCTCCACCATCCCCTGTAGATAAATTTTTATTAGCATAAAAACTAAAACAAGTCAAGTTAGTTGATGTACCAACAAATTGACCATTTTTGAACTTCCCTCCCAGGGCATGAGCAGCATCCTCAACAACTATAACTTTATCTGGCAAGAAGGCGCGTATTTTCTCAACTTCTACAGCTAAACCTCCAAAATGAACAACCATTACTGCTTTGGTTTTGGGAGTTAACTTTTTTAACACCGTTTCAGGACTCAAGCAAAGGGTGTCTCTATCAACATCGCAAAAAACAGGTTTAGCTCCTAAATACAAAGCTACATTAGCGGTACTGCACCAAGTTAGGCTAGGACAAATAACTTCATCGCCAGGGCCAATGTTATTAACTAATAAAGATAAGAATAAGGCAGCAGTACAAGAATTAACTGTTACGATATGAGGCACACCTAAATACTCGCCAAGTTCTTTTTCAAAGGCTAAAGTTTCTGGTCCCATCCCCACCCAACCAGAACGTAAAACTTGAGTGACGGCAGAAATTTCATCTTCCGAAAAATTGGGCTTGCCAAAGGGTAAATAGTTTTGTCGAATCATGGTATGAATTTTATGAAAAATCAAGCACATTTACAAAAATTTCCCAATCTAGGACAAGATGTAACCATCTGGCCAATGGCTAAAATAGTATTCCCAGAAGTAATTTTTATAGGCGACTCTGTAATAATAGACGATTTCGTATTTATAATGGGTGGGAAAATGACTAGGATAGGAAGTTTTGTTCATATAGCTTCTTTCACCTCAATAACTGGTGGTGGAAAATTAATTATGGAAGATTTTACTACTTTGTCTAGCGGAGTCAGATTATTTACAGGTAATGATGATTATTTGGGTGGTTCTTTAACTAACTCTACCGTTCCTTATCCGTATCGCAAACCTATGCGCTCTTTCGTTCGGATCAAAAAACACGCCATTGTAGGAGCAAACTCAGTAATATTACCAGAAGTCACAATAGGTGAAGGAGTTGCAATTGGAGCTAACTCCCTAATTAAACGAGACTGCGAACCTTGGACTATTTATGCAGGCTCTCCTGCCAAACCAATACGCCCTCGTCCCAAAGAAAAGATTCTTGAACTTGAAACACAACTATGTCAGGAAGTTTATGACACCAATGGAAATTATATTCCTATAAATCAGCGTAAAAAACTTGATGAAACTTAAATTATATCTATAATGTTGAATTTGAAAAATAAACAATTAATATTAGTGCTTTTAATAAATGCCTAAATGTCTACAAAAACTATCAATCTTTAATAATAGCCCACCAACATTTAAAGAAAAAATCCATGTTGGTCGCCCCAATATAGGCGATCGCCACGAACTCCTATCCCGCATCAACGACCTCCTGGACAGAAAATGGCTAACTAACAATGGCCCTTACGTCCAAGAA
>JAKQYG010000213.1:0-1942 GCA_023356515.1 Trichodesmium sp. MAG_R04
TACAAATTGTCAACCTATAACTAATATATTTTAATATATTAGTTATAGGTTGACAATTTGTATATTTATAGTTAATCTTAAATAGGATTAAAAGTGATGGCAACGGTATAAAGGACTTTGGTAAGTCAATAGGAATGTCTTTTTAATCATTTCTAGATTATTTAGGAGTGATTTTGGGGAATAACTGGAACCCATTCGCTGTTATATAAACCCCCCGCTTGGGTTAATGTGGACTAGTTGGAAACATTCATGGCGCCGTATTCGCTTGTTGGTACAATGGCACCTTCCCCAGCCCTTGGGTTAATGGGGATTAATTAATAACAAAAAGAGGCAGTACAAAATATAATTATGCTGCCTCTTTTTAATAAGTAAATGAAGTATTATTTCTTAGGTAATGATTCACAAGGTATACTTTAGCAAGGGAAATACCTAAAAGAACTAAAAATAGCTAAAACCTAGGTATATCAAGAAAACGGTTAATTTAATGTAAAAACATTGCTGTATAAAATTTTGGCTTAGTTTTTAACCTATTTTTTTCATAAGTCCAGATACCTCAATTGACCATTCCCCCATCAAATCGAATTCAAGCATAACATCTATAGAATTTAATACAAAAAAAAATAACTTTCAAATTAGCAACTTCTAGACAGAAGTTGCATGTAAATAGATAGGGACATTGCATGCAACATCCCTACCAACTTCCTGAACACAAAACCTATGCCACTGCCTTACTAGCGATCGCCACCTAATAAATACAAACTAAGTCCTAACTCAGCCCATTGAAAGCTCAAGAATTTATCAGTAAATAGGATGACAGCAACCCTCGTAGCTTCCGTACCTGATCTAATATTTCCAACCTCATCAAATCTACGTTCATATATTTCTGGTTTAACTGCTTGAAGATAAGCAGCAGCACTTCCATAACTTTTGACCTCTCTCATCTTGTCCTGGTATAGTAGTCGAAGCAAAGGTTAGGACATTACTAAATGCTGAAATTCACTCAGAGATTACTTCTGACTTCTTACTTACCCGTAGTGCTATACTTCGACTGCTATAATTTGCCATAGGAACCTGAAGGTTGCGATCGCTTCTAGCTTCTAAAGCACTAGCCTTAGGGCATAAAGGCCATTGCTCTATAGGGTCTTCTTGATAAGATTTATAACCACCTTTACTGATCCTATCTGCGTATGAACCATAAGCTTTGAGATGAAATTCATCCCTCCTCGAGTCATTGGCAGGGAGTCGTTCTAGCTTTTGCTGTAAGATTTTACATTCTTGGCGAGTGGCGATCGCAACTTTCTTTTCCTCCTCAATAACTGAAATTTTATTTTCCAAAGGCGCCAAAACAGACTCATAAACCAACTCTTCTCCCAATTTCCGACTTAAACCTGACTAGTTTAATAATAGCTCCGCCCCTACTCCAGCAACTACCGACTGAACAAGATTTAATGATATAAAACCCGCCATGCCAATTCTAGCCCAGCCAATAGTAATTGGTTGTTTATCCGCAGCAGCGCTAGCAGAACTATTGCCAAATTTGATTAAATATATATTAATTAAAAAAGCTAATGGCCAGGCAATTAATCCTAAATCTTTAAAGGTCAGGAAGAAAAAGGGAAAAGTAGTCGCAGCATTAATACTATTAGCGATCGTGCCTACGGAAGCAACCACTAATGCAGCCTTAGTTAGTTCTTTAGAAACATAAGCATTACCATGTAGCTCATCAGGACCGATGCATATTTGCTTTTTCCACCAACACCACAATTTAATCAATAAAAGGGTGACATTTTTCTGCTTTTTTTGTCTGGGAAAATATGTTCATCAGATGTAAGTTTCTTAATTATTTGGCTTTGAAATTTTAGCCAAAAAATTGTTTCTTTAGAGTCTGGTATTTTAGGCTGTTGAGGTAATTTCATCGGTTTTATCCCAATTTATAATTTAT
>JAKQYG010000213.1:2042-7185 GCA_023356515.1 Trichodesmium sp. MAG_R04
TCAGATGTAAGTTTCTTAATTATTTGGCTTTGAAATTTTAGCCAAAAAATTGTTTCTTTAGAGTCTGGTATTTTAGGCTGTTGAGGTAATTTCATCGGTTTTATCCCAATTTATAATTTATCTGTAGAGGGCAAATCCCATTTTTTCTACTATATATGGTGATTATGCGTAATTCATGATTAAGTTGTTGGAGGTTTCACTCTTACTGATATAATGTCAGCATTCTGTAATTCTACGAGAATTACAAATTTCTTTTCTTAGATAATATAGGTCGACAATGTGCTCAACTTTTTCCTGACATTTTTAAGATAGCATCATTTTTATAGAAATACAATCATGATTTTAGGATTTTATGCGAATTACAAATTTCTTTTCTTCGATAATATAAGTCGACAATGTGCTCAACTTTTTCCTGACATTTTTAAGATAGCATTATTTTTGTAGAAACACAATCATGATTTTAGGATTTTATGCGAATTACAAGTTTCTTTTGTTAGATAATATAGGTCAACAATTTGCTCAACTTTTTCCTGACATTTTTAAGATAGCATTATTTTTGTAGAAGCACAATCATTATTCTGGGATTTTATGCGAATTACAAAAAAAAGCTGATAACTAATTATTCTGCTTCCCAGTATTCAATTGTTGACCCTTCAATTCGACTAAATTCTCTTAAATTTCGACCTCTAATAATTACTTCTTTATCTGCCAGTTCTAAGTTAATAGATTTTTCAGAACGAATATGATAGGGGTAAAGAAAAAATTTATCAATAAACAAAACCGGATCGACTATTGCCATTGTGAGAATATCTTCTAAAAAAGTGGATTTTGTAATAAAAGTTAAAATATCCCTCCTGCACTTGATTTTGTAGTTCTTTTTCCAAGTTACTAATCTCTGGCAAATCATATTGCCATTCTCGAAAAAATTCCTCGTCTCTGACTAACTGTAAGTCCTGGTTATATAATAATAAATAACGCAGACTTAGTTCTTGAGATTGAATAGTTTGAACCATATTTTTAGGGGTTTTAGTTGATGATTAGAGTAGGCAAAATAGGAGAATAATTATTAAATTTAGGCTTTTTTAATGACCCAATTACCCAATTTATCAACTTCATCTGCTTAAATCTTACAATATTTTTGAGGATAAACTAGAGCACAAAGTTTAATAATACAACCTACATGATTTAAGTCAATACCATGATTTTCACACTCTAAACTTAAGGCTTCTAATGGAATAGCTCCTTTTACTAATATTTTTCTTGGAGCGATCGCCACTTATTTTGAGCCTTATCCTCGCTTCCTATCTTCTCTATTTCATTCCGAATTAATTTCATTTAAGTAATTTCTCTATTGCGGCACTAGGCTAGGATATATTATTATAAATAATATAAGAGTATATCTTTTTAGGTAAATATCATGAGTAATATTGTGCAAAGCAAACCCTATGGTGATGGGGAGGCAAAAAAACTTATTGGTCACAAAAGTGCAGATACTATAAGTGGATCCAATGATGCTGAGCTTCTGGATGGCAAAAAGGGTGATGATCTTCTCGCTGGTTCCGGTGGAGAAGACTGGCTCTATGGAAGACAGGGTAAAGACATCCTGCTTGGCGACAACGTACCTGACGAGGCTGACTTTGACCAGGATGGCAAGGTAACTATCGACAGCTCCCCAATGAATGACTACCTTTTCGGGAATAGGGGTAATGATACTCTCATTGATCAATTCGGGAATGACAGTTTAAGAGGTGGCAATGGGGATGATTTGATTATTAGTATAAGTGACTCCAATATCCCCCAGGAAAATCAGAATATACCAGCCAACGTAGATGATGGTAATGACGTTGAGAAGCTTGATTTTTCTGATACATATATTAATCCAGACAACCTTAGCGCTAATGACACATTAAAAGGTGGAGGGGGGAAAGATACATTCTCTTTCCAATTATTGATAAATGCTTCAAAAGAAATTGTCCAGAAACACACTGATAACGAGGGAGTTATAAACTGGGGAATGAATGGTGTGGCTGGAGAAAATAATAACTACCATGATCATTGGGTGGAAGGTATTGGGCATGACACAATTATTGATTTTAATGCCTCTCAAGGAGACTCCATTAAAATTTTAGGACATACAGTACAAAAGCTACTCATTGATAACGATAAAAGCTCTAAAACCGCTATTATTGGTCTTTACAGCGATCAAGGTAATGATGGACAGCGAGGTGGGGGTGCTCATGACCTAGATGTCCTCGGTAAAATTGAAGTGCATTATAAAGGCAAATTGGACTTTGACTTTGATTCACATGTTACTGTAGTAAGTGAAGATTATGGAGCTTATGGCTTGGAAAGTAATCGAACGATTGAGGAATATGATATTCCCAATAAACTTGATCAAGCTAATACATTTAAGTTTGTCGGAACTAACGGAGATGACAAAATTGAAGGTAATCTTAGCAATAATATGATAGAAGGTCTTCAAGGTAATGATCATCTTATTGGTCAAGCTGGGAAAGACAAGTTAGAAGGCTCAGAAGGTAATGATCATCTTATTGGTGATTACATACCTACAGAAGCTGATTACGATGCTGGAGGAGTACTCGACCTTCCCCAAGATTTAGTCTACAATGACAAACTTTTTGGCAATACAGGATCTGATATCCTTGCTGATCAGTATGGGAATGATAGACTCAAAGGAGGTGATGGTGATGATAGGTTGATCAGCATTAGTGATAGTAGTATTCCTAGTGAAAATACTAATATTCCACCTGGCGTAGAGGATGGTGACGACCTTGATAAGCTTAATTTTTCCAATGAACTTATCAATCCATATGACACGGCCAGTAAGGATATTTTGACAGGAGGTTCCGGTGCTGATACATTTGAATGGAATCTTCTTATCAATGCCTCAAAAGAAATTGTCCAGAAGCACACTAATGATGACGGAGTCATCAACTGGGGAATGAATGGTGTGGCCGGAGAAAATGATAACTACCATGATCATTGGGTTGATGGTATTGGAGGGGATTTAATTACTGATTTCAGTGGACAGGGTGGTGAAAATGATAAGATTATCATCCGAGGACATACGGTTAAAGTCAAGCTCCTGAGTGAGAAGGAAAAGAAGGCAAAGCTAGGTCTCTACAGTGACCAAGGTAATGACGGAGTACGAGGGAATGGTGCCCATGATTTTGATGTTCTAGGAAAAATTTTAGTCAGACATGATGGTAACTTTAACTTTAATAATGATGTACAAGTCATAGGGGTTGATTATGGTACCTATGGGAATGGTGCAGAATTAGACGAAGTGTTTGGGTTTCAATAACTGCCGGGCCGGGTTACCGAAAAATTGGGTTTAAAGCCTCGCCCTTCTAGGGCGACTTTTTAGTTGATTTTTTTTCACAGATCATGTCCTTGTTGGTTTTTAGTTCATAGGAAATATATTAGTCGCGGGTGGGCATACCGAGACAAAAAAACGAACGGGTCGGCAAGTGTAAGACTACTGCCAAAGTAGCGGCAGCCCGTGAAACGTAAACCCCCAAGGATCTACGGCTCGGTTGTTACTCAGTGCCTTTAGGCCGGGGAGGATGTCAAATAGACCTGAACTTCCCCTTTGACAAAAGACGATCATATTTGCTGTGCAGTCGAGTTATATCATGTCTGGTAATATTGCTTATCTATCTATTATTTCAAGATGTTTAAGGGGTTGCACACTCATGAATGATGAAATCCAAAAGTCAATATTTTTGGATAGTTCTTTCCTTATATTAACCCCAATTTGGAAAATTTTAATAGATTATGACAATTTTGAAAAGTAATAGTAGGGCTATCAACAGCATTAAAATAATTAGACAAAGTTAGAAATTAGTTTCTTAGTCGACAATTTACTAGAATTTTTCCTGACATTTTTACAGTGCTTTTCAAATTGATGAACTACATCGCTAGAACCAAAACCTTGTAGGGACGTTGCATGCAACGTCCCTACTATGGTCTACCGACATGAAAACTGCTGTAAAATAGCATCATTTTTGTAGAAGCACAATCATTATTCTAGGATTTTATGGGAATTACAAAAAAAGCTGATAACTGATTATTCTGCTTCCCAGTCTTCAATTTTTAACCCTTCAATTCGCCTAAATTATCTTAAATGATGAGTCACTAATATTAAATTATTTGCCAGAGCAATAGAGGCAATTACGACAGTTTTCAGATCGGTCAACCACAGTAGGGAAGTTTCGTTACGCAACATGTTTGCGTAGCATTCCGTCAGGAAAACGCATCTTTTTTATGCAACGTCCCTACAAGGTTTTGGTTATTTGAAGACGCCCTCAACACCTTTGATATAGAGCCAAAAATAGAATTTAGAATTTAAAAGTAATCTCTAAGTGAGTTTTAGCACTTAGCTATGTCCGTGGCCAATATTCGACTGCTATAATTCAATTTTATCCTCATTCGCATTAAAACTATTGAAAATATGCCATTATAACTATTATAGTTAAATAACAAAGTTTTCGGACTTTTCCAAACAAAAGTTCAATACTGTAAACTTAATAACCTTGAGACTATTACTACAAATGAACAAACATCTAATCTGTCACTTCCTCATAGGCCCTCCAGCCTCAGGCAAATCAACTTTTGCTACCCAACTATCAAACCTAGGAAATTATACGATTATTTCTACAGACGCAATACGCTCTCAACTCTATGGCAAGGAAACCATCCAAGGAGAATGGAGGGAAATAGAAGCCACCTTACTCAGGCAAATTTCTCAAAGCATCACTGCAGGTATCCCTATCATTTACGACGCCACTAATGCCATACGTTCCTATCGCATGGCCCTACTCCAGAAACTACCCCAAAAAAACTGTGAATGGATAGCATGGTATCTAAAAACCTCTTTTCCTAACTGCCTACAATGGAATAAACAACGCACTCGCCAAGTACCAGAAGATGCTATCAAAAAAATGTTTCAATCTCTGAAAAACTTTCAGCCCATAGTAGGAGAAGGCTTTGCAACAGTGCATACTATTAAAAATGCTCAATTCAACCCCAAAACAATACAGCAAAACATCAACTCCTTAACCCGCAGCAATATTAACCGCAAAAACCGTAACTCCTCTGTAGAGTTTCATTCCTACTCCCG
>JAKQYG010000214.1 GCA_023356515.1 Trichodesmium sp. MAG_R04
TTTTTTCAACCAGTGAGATAGAAAAATACTATGGAACTCTCTATCTGCTGTTATATCGATACTCCCAAATTCAATAAGCTTTCTTTTTTAATTGAGTTATTATTCAACTTATTGTCTCAAATGATTGCTGTATATACCATTAAGCTTACTTGTCACCCCGTGAGCTACCTGCCATGCAGTCGGTACTCAATCAGTTTAATATTAGCATTCATCGCGTTCGAGAATTGATAGCTCTTCACAATTCTCTCAAAACTCAAGCTACTAATTTCAGATAAAAAATTATGGGACGAAGTTGGTGCTCAAAATTTTTGTCACCGTGTAGGGAGGTTGCATGCAACCTCCCTACAGCTCGCTTTAGTTTTAAATTCCTTATCTATGCCTACTGAATTGTCAGTTTTAGGCAATACTTCGGGCAAAACTTTTACTACAAAACTTAGAAAATATCGATTAGCTGAATCTTTGATTACTGTACTGCTGATTTCAAGCCTTATACCACTATTTCAAAATCGGTATTTTTGGATAGGTTTACTACATATAGTGTCTTTGCGTAAGTCCTGAGTTTATTGCTGTTTGCTGTTATTTACCCCATAACAACTGAAACATTTTCTGTTCAGATTTAAGAAAATGCAAAAAATCCTCAAACTCTCTAGAATTATCGGGAAATAATGTTAGTAGCTCTAAAAACTTTGAAGTTTTCACCATTATAGGTTGATTCGGATGCTCAGGATCTTTCTTCAAAGCTACTACAGGATACATCCGATGCCACAGTCGTCCAATCTGAGTTTCCTTGCCCACAAAACCAGTTACCGATGACTTATAAATCGACCCTTCTCGAACATACTTTCCCATTTTGCTTCGATAAGCTTGATGTAACCAAGCTATAGCTTCACAGTCTTCTGCTTCTCTTGCTAAGCGCCCCCAAACTTGTACTCGCTCTGGATGCCAAGCTTCCCGCCAGTCGGCACAATTATTGCTGGATGGAGTGACACCTTGCAACTCCATCCAGTCTATGGCTACTTGTCGCACTTCTTGATCAATAAACTGCCCAATCTTTTCTAATTTTCGCACTCGCACGTCATATCGTAGCGATCGCTTTCCTCTCCAAGACCAATGACAACCAATCAAAGATTTCCCTTCCTTACCCTCATAATATTCTGGGAAAAACAGACGATGGTCAGCTCGTCGCCAAGATTTGCCAAACCCCCCAAAAACCATGGCAAACCTGGTTAACCCTTTGATCAACTTCTCAAGTAACTCCTTTTGATATTTTTGATCTTTAGGAAATTTTTGAGTTAATAACCAACTTAACTTACCCTCCACATTATAAGTAGGAGCAGCATAATTACTTTTTCCAAACTTATCAATTTTTATAGAACTTGTTTCAAACTTTATCCCCAACAAGCCTACTTCTCCACCATTATCAATTCCACCAAATAATTGTTGTACTAATTTTTGAGCTTTATCAGCATCAGTCAACCCTCCAAAAATCCGCAAAGCATGACTGCGAATGGTCCCTCGTAATATATTAGGTCGAAATTCTGCTTCATTATTTAACAGGGTTGGTGCCATTCCCCTACCATGTAAATGACAAGAATAAATAACTGGACTTAAAGTCTCTTTAACCTGACCGTATCCAGAACTAACTCGACAACCAATGCCTTTTGAAAGAGCTTTTTCCCAAATCTGCCAAATTTCTTTCCACTCCTGGTCATCTAAAACTATTGTACTAGAAATACCAAACTCTAGCTCGGGTGCAGATAAAGAAATTAAAGCAAAAGCACCGACATTTTTTCTTTGAGCTTTTACCTGCCAGTCTTGTTGAGGATGAACAATATCAACCAAATTATCTTGCCAACTAGAGTCAGTAGGATAACCTCCATGAAACCTGAGAATTCCAGGAATACAATCTCCGCCTCTGTAAGATTCTTCAATACCACAGTAATGTTGAGTTTGCTCAGTAGTGCAAGCACTCCGAAAAATGCCTTTCATACTGCTACCAGGATAATAAGGCCAACCATAAGCACCGATAGCCGGACGAATAATACCATCATCCTGACCACTGTTTGTTACAAACCGCCAAGTGAGTGTATAGCGACGACTTTGTATATTCTCTCCAAATTTGGGGGGAGTTGGATAAGTCTTTATTACCCATTCGGATGCCCATTTTTCGGCATCTTGTGGTTCCTGATTTTTTTTTCTTTCTGGCAGAATGCGCTGTAGTTGACACCGCCCTGCACTTTGGGCACGGAACATCATTGGGACTTTATTTGCGGCATCAGGAATTTTTACCATATTTTTTTGACTCCGTAAACTGTTAGGAATTTAAGAAAATTTAATTCCTTTATAACCAAAATTTTTTGATTTGAGCTCTATCTAAAAGCTTGGAAAATCTGACTTCTAACTTGTCTATTTATATCTTTGAGTCCACCAAACTAAAGAATCACATAATTGAGTCAAAACAGCGATCGCTACTCGTTGCTCATCTATATCTAATTCCCACAATTTTTGACTCATTTTTCTAATAGCTTGGGTATTATCAACTGTGACTGAATCATTAGGGATAGTAACATTAGCTTTGGCCATAATTTTAACAAATTCATCCCAGGTACTTTTCCAATAGTCAGATTTAACTTGTTCTTTTTTCTGAAGTCGCAAATGTTCACCCCAAAAACGTTCTAATCCATAGGGAATTGCCATTCGCATTTTGAAAGATTGATTCAAGCAATCAGAGTTTTTCTCTTCAGAGTTTCTATCTTTAGCATCTAATACTAATTTTTGAGCAATTTGGTCTAGACTAGAATAATGTAAACTCATAATTAAATAACTCCTACCATTTTCTTCCAATTTGAACTTGACAACGGCCAAAACCAATAGATTCTAAACCGCCAAAATATAATTCTTGTTTGTCTTGATTACCAAAAGGTTTCCAACCATTTTCTTTTAAAGCAATAGGAAATACTAAAATAGATCCTTCTGGCAAGGCTTCAGTATTAAAAAATCCACCTCTTTCTGTATCTACTTTTTTGACGTCATCTAACATTTTAACTCGGCTTTGACGATAAAGACCCATATCATGTAAAGTGGCAATATCATTATCTCCAACTACTAATAATTTAGATTTTAAGTCGGATTCAGAAATGTCGATTTCTTTTGGTATCCATGGAGATAAATCTAAAGAATGCTCAATTTCTACGAAGCCAAGGTTAAAAAACAAAACTTTTTTATTTACTTCAACTTGTCGCCCAGGAAGATTGGTGGAAGCTGTGTATGGCTTAGGAACTTGAGCAGAAATATTGCTAATTTTCTTAAATCTTTTCAGCAGTCTTGGGCAACTAATCCAAACTACAGGTTGACCAGGACAAAAAACAGGAAACCAGACTAAAGAAGCATATTCAAATTTAATTTTGGCTTCTGTTGTTCCACTATCTTTGGGCTTATTGGGCCCATCAATTGATTCATGTCCATACCAATAATTTTCATCAAATTCCTGTGGTACGGAAGTATCTTTTCTCTGATTACGTTTTAATCGCATATCAGCTCGAAAACGACCCCGAATTGAACTGCCGGGAATAATTCCTGTTTGAGTAAACTGGTCTCGGAAAATTAAGTTTAAATTACCAGTTTCTTCTCCTGCACTTGCACCTACATGGAGAGGTGCTTGGGTTTCAATAATACCGTAAGCTTTGTGATACATAAATCAAATCTGCCTCATAAAATTGCTCTAAAATATCATAACAGGTGACATTTTATGTTTACTTCCTGTTTTAGCTGAGACCGTCGGCGGTTACTCATCCACAGGCATTAATTCTCAAGCTGACCGCATTTTTTCAATTAATACTTGCATTGAGTCGCGGCCTATAGAATTGCCACAGTTAGGACAATGATAAGTCCTTAGATTTAATGGCATATTTTTAACATGACAATATCTACTGCTTAATAAGGGTTAGTTTACTATAAAGGTAGGGCTAATCCACAACCAAAACGCTTGAGGGAAGGACCTTCTTTGGGAAACCAATTCTCATCCCAATTTTGCCAACATCCCAAAGATTTTTTCAATACATAAACAGTTCCCACAGGTACGGCATAACGCCCCCTTGATAATAGTTTTGGTTGATGAGGTTGAGGGTTATCGTGGTTGCCCATTCGATATCGGAAGGTATGGGGACGATTTGTATAGAGAGTTTCCACGGACCAAGCCTCTTTGTGAGTACTAGAGTTGTTGTTTTGGCGATCGCTATTTTCTGAATTTTCTAAAAGAATAGGTTGTCTATATGAAAGACGGTTTGACCCCCAGACGGCTGGAGTTATCAGAGCAAACTGTTCTCCTACTGGTTTATTCAGCAATTTTTTATGTTTTGGGTCCAGTTCAATACAGTTAATATCAACTAAATGACCTTCACCCCCGAACCGATACCAACCTGAATCTAGCATGTGAGTAGAAAGGTAAACTAAACAAGTATCGGGCTTCATTTCTACGGCATTTTCTAAGAATAAACTACCCTGTTCTTCGGTTTCTTCTTCGGTTTCTTTTGTTACTACTCGTCGTTGATTTTTCTCTAGTTTGGGGTGGAGATGGGGAGAAAATTTCCAGGGAGATATTTTGACTTCTGTAGGATTTTCCCATTCTGAAATTGCTATCCAAGTTCCCTTCTCAAATTTATCAGTAGGGGATTCCATTTTCTCATCAAACCAGCCTTGTTTGTCAGAGTTCCAAGTTAATTTATGTTTCAATTTTTCATCTTTTACCAAATAGGTTAAAGGTGTAGGTACATAAAATTTTTGTTTTTTTAATATTGACTCTGTTTTTCCCCAAAAAGGTCCAGCTAAATACAAATCTTGAATTTTTTCGTTGCCTAGATGAGCAGCAAAAATTCCTGAAAGAGTAGCTGAACTGGGAGGAAAACTTTCTCTAGAACGCCCTACTAAATTTTCTGGGGATAAAAACCCGCCGGCACTTCCATAAAGAAAGCCTAAAGGTTCAATAATAACGAGATATTTAAACTCGACTTTTTTGTTTTCATCTAGCTTTTTAGTCATGATTTTTTATCCTCTGTTAAGCGAAATCCAACTTTTGCTAAGTTGATTACCCAATTGTTAAAGGCTTGTTTTACTTTATGATGATTAGTTAATTTTTGGATGGTTTTATCAGTTAAATCATTACTACAGTTAGAATCAAGTTTTTTGGGGTCTCCTAATATTCCAGTAAAAGTTTGAAGCTTATTTTTATCATAGCGATTAAACCAGTTTTTAGGATTAGCAATAATTTCATACCATTCCCGACTAAAATAAATTTCTATTAATCCTAAAGCTATATCAATTTGGGGGTCATTTTTTATTTTTTTACCAACAATTATCTTTTCACCATCAAAAGCATGACGAGATTCTAACAAAGCTACATCCTGATAAAAATGAGTCCAGTTTTTTTCATTATTGCGGTCTTGATAGCTTTCAATGAGGTTGACTGATGTTTCTATTTTTGCTTCTTTAGGTGTTTTTGTATCATAAGAATTCTTGGAAAGTTTTTCTAAATCTGACACATCTAATACCCACCAAGGACATACCCATTCTAAATAATTTCCACTATTAAATAAGACTCTAAAAGCTATGCGATCGCGACCTTTCTTCTTGGCAGATTTTTCGGCTTCATGACAATGTTGTAAAATGTCTCTTTGTGGTACTTGAGAACCAGCCCAAACAAACCCCACACTGGGTGTAATTTTTTTCTCTTCAGGCCAATGCCAAATTGCTGATTTAAAAGTATAAAACCATTGTAAACAATCTAGTGGTTGAATTTGTTGATTTTCTTCATAAAGAATTCCTAAAAAATCATCACCTCCTGCATAAATCATTCTGCTTTTACCGGGTAATTTTTCC
Organism: Trichodesmium sp. MAG_R04; assembly: GCA_023356515.1. Lineage (GTDB taxonomy): Bacteria > Cyanobacteriota > Cyanobacteriia > Cyanobacteriales > Microcoleaceae > Trichodesmium. Next base: position 5,875 of record JAKQYG010000214.1, read on the forward strand.
CTTTGTTGTTTCATTAATTTGTTTCCCCAGTCCCGCATTTCTTCACTAAATTTATTAGTAAGTTTCTCCTCCTCTTGTTCTTTGAGACTTTGAAAATATTTCCCAGCACCATCCCCGTCTCCTTGAAACCAACCTGTCCAATATTTACTTTCTTCTTGTTCTTCTTTATGACGGTTTAAGTCTTTGAAAGTTTTGGGGTTAAGTTCTTTGGCAATAAGGTTAATATTGAGAGGTAATTCTCCGAAAACTTCTCTGTTTTCTTCAAGTTTCAGTTCCTTTTGGAAATTCTCAAGAATTGTTTTATGGGTAATCAGGCGTTTGGTAAGTTCGGGAATACTAAGTTGTTCTCGGATATTGATAAATGTAGAACCATATTGTTGAATAAGTTCCTGCTTTTTTTTCTCTTCTTCTGACTCAGATAGTTGAGAATTATCTTCTTTTTTTTCTGCTGAATTATTTGCTGATAATTGGTTATTTTCTCGTACTAGAACTTCTCCTAATTTTAGACTCAATTCCTGATAAAATCTAGTAATGTTTTGTTTCTCTTGCTGATAGTTGTATTGGCGCGGATCAATCATACGTCCTAATTCAGGATAGGCGATCGCATCTGCCCCAGAGAGAGTAGAGCTTTCTCCCTGCCAATTAATTCCTGTCCAGTTGCGAGAACTTTTAGCTTGGTTAATGAGTTGTCGCACTTCAGTAATAGTATCTCCTGGTTTTCCCTGAGCTGAGAAGAACTCCCAGGCGTGGTGGCCCCACAAATCCCAATTTCTACCCCAGGCATACTCCCATTGATTTAGGTTTTCTTCGATCCATTTTCGACAGGTATTGGTAATTATTCTCCAGGTTAGGTAAAAAGTTGATTTAATTTCCTTAACCCCATCTTCTGAAAGTTTGCCTTTGAGAATAATTTGATTGGGCATTCCTTGGGTGATACTTGGTAAGGCAGGAGATACTACTGAACAACCTTGTGTCTGTGCTCCCCGACAGATAGCCCAAGATAGCAGAGATAATAGATAGGAACTGCCGTATAAATCTCGCAGTTTTCGGGATTTTTCGATGAACCCCTGCACTGGGGCAAATGTAATAACTGTGTAAGTTGGTTTCTCCATTAGTTTCTGTTGATTGAATTATTTCAATTATATATATATCAAGAAGACCCCTCTTCTAATCATCATCTCCCATATTTTATGAATCTAATAAAGGACGAATGTAGCGGTCGCATAATTTTAAAGTTTGTGGTTGTCCCCGCGCGGTTGTACGAATAGAAAGATTTACGGCTTTTTCGTTATCTGC
>JAKQYG010000215.1 GCA_023356515.1 Trichodesmium sp. MAG_R04
AGTTGCTGAAAAAAATTCAGGAGAACATTCAGTTTCAACTCGCTTTATGGCATTTTTTCTCAGTTTATTCCATAAGCTTGAATCTTGATAAAGCTTGACACATTGTTGAGCAAAATTTATTGGATCATCGCTAACTAATAATTCTGTTTCATGTTTCCATCCTAATTGTTGAGCAATTAAGGATGTGGCAACAATAGGTAAACCGTAAGCTGCTGCTTCATGTACTTTATGAGGAATTCCTGCTGCATATCGAGTGGGAGCTAGAAATAATCTCGCCTGATTATAAAATGGTCTGATATCATCTACTTTTCCTAAAATTTTGATTGATGTATTGTTTAAACTATTTACTTTTTGTTGAATTTCTTCTACAGTATTATTCCCAATAATTATTAATTCAACATCTTGAGTTAGTTGTTTCTGAATTAGAGGAAATATTTCAGAAGTTAGCCATAAAATAGAATCAGCATTGGGAGATTCTTTTTCATAAACTGAACCCACAAATAAGAAATTTTGTCTTGACAAAAAAGATTGAGGTGTGGGATAAACAGACAGAGAATGACCTAACAAGCTGACATTGGCATAGTTTTGCTCAATAAATTGTTGTTTTTCTGGGGAGGAAACCGTAATAATATGATGGCTATTTTTTGCCAGTTTAATTTCTTCTTTAATGGCTGTTTGACGTTCTATTTCAGTGAAATAAGTTTGATTTAAACGTTTATATTCATAGTCTCGAATGCTAAAAATTGCTTCAGCATCATAAATAATTTTTGCTGATTTGAGTAAATTTTCTTTAACTAAAATAGAGTTTAAATGTTTGATATTGTGAGGGCGACTAATAAAAACGAAATCATAGTATCCTTTGCGTTCTCTTAAAAAATCTTCTAACATAATTAACCCATATCCTCCCATAACTTCAACAGTTTGGGGAATATGGGCATAAACAGTTGACCAATCTTCGAGATGACGCAGATCCCCTGGATAAAGGGTAACAAAATAGCCTAATTTAACAAGATTACAGAGAATAGAATGACTGCGGGTATAACCTGAACCTAACCAAGGATGAGGAATTCTATCATCAATAAATAATATGGGTTTTGGTTTTTCTCTGGCTTGAGTTCGAGCAAATATTAAATTATTGAATTCGGTAAGATATTGAGATGAAAACCAGTCTTTGTGTTTTTGTTGAAATCTCTTTTGATTTTTTTCCATCAGAGCGATCGCCTGCTCGCTTGAACCTGTATGACTGGAACTAGCAAACTCATAATGGAGAATATTTACATTGGGGTCGTAAATAATTTTTTTTCCTAATTTTTGCAGTCGCACACAATAGTCAGTTTCCTCAAAATAAGCTGGTTGATAATCTTTATCAAACCCTTTTAATTGTAAAAACAAATCTCGTCGAGTTAAGAGAAAAGCTCCCGAACAATAATCAACAGCACGTTTAAATTGATATTCTGGTGCAGTGGGTGAGTTTCCACGCCCATATCCTAAGCAAGTTCCATCTTGCCAAATAATACTTCCCGCTTCTTGGAGAGTGCCATTGGGAAGGATTAGTTTTCCACCTACTGCACCAACATCATCTGAAGATTTAATAGTTTCGAGAGCGGAGGGGATACTATTACCTAAAACTTGAGCATCATTATTTAAAAATAGGAGATAGTCTCCTTGGGCAATTTTGCTACCTTGGTTACATCCCAGAAGATAATGAAGATTTTGATGATTAAGGATAATTTTGGCCCCGTTTATCTGTTGTAACAGTTGACGGGTGGTATCAGTGGAGTTGTTATCGACTAATATCAGTTCAAAAGATTGAAAGGGGTTTCTCAAAAGGGAATATAAGCAGCTTAAAGTTATTTCTGCTCGGTTATAGAGAATAATAATGATGCTAATTTCTGGATTTTCAACCAGGGGAAAGTTTAGTTGAGAGTTGGTATTGAGGAAGCTATCAAGAGTGATTTGGTTAAGAGTATCAAGAGTTTGTTTTGCTTGGTCTAGTTGGGGGGTTTGGGGGAGAGAAGGGTTTGGGGATCTAATGGTGGAATTTGGAGCACATTGAAAACTCTCTGCTAAGGGATGGTGGGGTTGCAGTTGGAGAACTTTTTGATAGGGGAGTTGAGCTTTGTCGAAGAATCCTTTTTTGGTCAACGCTTTTCCTAAGCCCAGGTAAACCTCGGCGTCATTGGGAAAAATTTCTAATGTTTGATAGTAGGTTTGTAGATCGTCTGGGTTTTGTTGAATTTTCTGTTTGTAATAGTTCAGCAGATTGGTTTTTTCTGCTTTTGCTTGTTGTTGTAGAGCATCCCCGATTTTTTTGTGTATTCCTGGGAGGTTGGGGTTGAGTTCGAGGGCGCGTTGGTAGGCGGCGATCGCTTCTGACCAATGTTGTCTCTGGACAAGTGCTTCTCCCAGGTAGCAATAAGATTGAACACTTGGATTTTGTTGAATAACTTGATATAATTTAGTAATTTTATATCCGTATTTTTTGTCTTTTGATAATGAAAAATTCATCTTAACTCTGTAGAGTAAATTCTCTTAAAAATATCACCATAAACAATTGCAACCTCAAAGTTTATTAATTAGACTGTTTAGCCTATCCCCGTAAATTTGTATAGGTGTTTATTCCCTTATATATTTTAAATAATCTTTCCTATCCTTCTTATTTCATAGTTGCTTCATTTCTCATAAGTGAAGGTTGACAGAGGAGCCAACTCTTATATTCTCGGAAAATTTCATCAGGCAAATAGTAGTCTTTTAAAAGCTTATAATCCTTTTGATAAAATTCTATTAATTTTTCCAAAGATCTTAGTGAAAGTTCTGGAAAAATATTGCTAATATTTTTTTGGGAATGCATTAAATTAGGTAAATTAATTTTAAATCCTATAATTTTATTTAAATGAATTACTAATTTATCTAAGTCTTCTATCTTGCATATCAGATCGTAATCTTCTAGGGAGTCACTAATGTAGGCAGACTGACATAAAGTATGATGTCGGACATCAATAAAAGTATAGATGTAATCCTCCAGATGTTCTATAAAAAAGTTTATATTAGGTATACAATCTAATCCAAAAGCAAAACTTTTTCCTCCATAATGATTGGCTAACGATTGGCTATGAATAATATTTTTAGAGTAGTAAGATAAGAATCTCTTAATAGGATCTCGAACAACTACAAATTTATAATAATTTTTGTAGTCTTTCAAAGACTTTTGCTGAGTCCTGAAAAAAGGATTATTATAGTGAATATGAGGATTAATAGTATCTTGGCGTGTTTCTAGCTTATAAAATACACTTTTAATAGTGCTTGATGCACATTTAGGAATTGGACAGTAGGCAATTTTATATTTTTCTATATCTAGAATATCAAAACCTTGTCTTGATGCTCCATAATACACCCATAATGCTTGGGTAGAATCAAGCTCTATAGCTTTCTTAAAAAAGTCTCTAGCTAGATCTTTTTTACCTAGTTTAGTAAGTGCAGCTCCCAAATAAACATAAGTGACAGGATTTTGAGGAAATTTCTCTACCGCTTTGTGTAAAATAGAGATTCCTTTTTCATGCTCACCTAGCTTGACTAATAGAGAACCCTGTTCTAAATAAGCAGGGAAAACTTCTGGATTCAACTTAATGGCCTTTTCATAACTCCCTATTGCTGCTTCAAAATAACCCTCCCTTACTAGCTTATAACCCTCATCTATGTATTGTTTAGCATCTTTTTGATTCATCTTAAATAACTTCCTCTAACAAAATTTTTAATTAATGGTTCAAGATTTTAGAAATATTAATGTTTGCTATATAAATATTGTACTTTTTAAGATTGATTATCCAGGTTCGTTGATATTTGATTTCTCAGATAGTAGCATCTTACGATTCTGTGCTTTTATCAGTAGTTTTTCTAGCCGAGCAAACTGATTAGCAAATCCAGAACCAGGTTGAGAAAGTTCTGCATCATACTTACGTCTAGCTAGGTCAAGTTCTAATTGAGCTATGTCTAACTTACTCTGACGAATCCAACAAATTACTTTTGCTCCGCTACCGATTTCAACAATCTGGCCACTTGTATCTACTTCAAGAGTATACTGATAGAGCTTTTAAGCAGCACCTTGTACTAACCACCCTCGTATCTGACACCAACTTTTATTTTCGTCTGTGTTCAAGAATGATAAGTTAATCATATGTCCAACCTAGTATTTTTTTAAAATTACAAAGAACTCATTATATGGCTTGAGAACATCCTGTGAAGACACTAACTTCAAATCAATCAAATTAGAAATTAGTAATTCATTGCATATATCTAAAAAACTTTGATAGGTGAAAACATTACAATGTATACCTGTATATTTGTTTTCGTTAATCATAGTTTTAGCAAATTCTAAAGCATCTTTGACAGTCTTAAAAGGTTTCTTTTCTAGAAGATGTTTAAAATTGCCGTTCCATACATCACCACCAGAATTTATGGGTCTACGAAAGTAGATACAATCTAGAAGTTGATATAAATTGCGCTCATTCAAGTTTTCATCATAATTCCTAATAATTTCCGTGAGTGATGTTGTCGTTCTAAGCTTATCAAAAGTATATTCTTTATGTGGAACTGCAAGGAATAGAAATCCGTTCTTACTCAAAATCTCAGAAATTTCTTGTAAAAAACTAATCGTATCAGGAATATGCTCAATAACATGGTTTGCTATTATAAGATCAAACGCCTGATTTATAGATTTTGCAAATCTCTTTTCTTTTAGTACATAGTTAACTTCCACAACTTTTTGTTTTTTAAAATCATCACATGATGACAATAATTCTTCAGCTGCTTCTAAAACAGAAGCTGTAAGACGTTGAACACAATGGAAATGGATTAAGTCAGGCTGATTAAACTCCAAGTATTGGGCAAAAATATCATACATTTCAGGATTTTTGTATTGCCAGTCCATACCCTCCTGCATTGGTGTGGAAACTTTAGTCACATGAACATTTTTATAAGTATACTCTGTGATTTGGTAAGGAACAGAATTATCATTATCACTGGTAAAAACTTGAACCTCATATTTATCCCTATACTTTTCCATAAAAATATCAACATGATCCCTCACAACTCTAGTCCCTCCTCCAATACTTTGAGGTGGATAGAAAACATTGACAATTAGTAATTTTTGCTTAGTAGAACAACGACGAACTAAATTTCCCTTTTCAATTTCTTGTTCAATTCCTGTCATAATAATCTGCTGAATATTTTTAGCCATCACAGGAACACTGTAGTTTTTAACTGTTTTCTGGTAAGCAGCTTCAGCAAGGGAGGAGCGTAACTGCTCATTTGTTACTAAACGTTCTAAATTTTCATACCATTCTTCAGTTGTTTTAGCAATCAAGCCATCTACCCCATGCTCAACAACTTCCAAATAAGTTTGAGTAGCACTAACAACAGAAGGAACCCCTAAAAGAGCAGCTTCAAACCACTTTAATTCACTCTTGCAGTTATTAACTTTTGTAGAATGCAAAACTGCTATATTAATATCCGCTTGCTGGAGAAAATCCCAGTAAACTCTAATATCTCGAATGACTTCTACTTGATCTATCCGGTCTTGATAGGAAAGTAAAACTTCAGGTAAAGTTAAATATCCGACTACAGTTAGCCGAATCTGTGGATAATTTTCCAAAATTTGAGCAATTGCAGGAGCTGCTAACTCATTAAAATCTGAGTTATGTGCTTTTGTTCCAGTACCATAAAAAATTGAAATATAATCTCGCTTAATTTTCGGAATTCCCACTTTTAAAAATTCAGAATTATGACTATCTAAAGCATTCCGATGAATAAATATAGTTTTTGTGGAAATTATTTTCTCCATTTCTTGAGCTAAAGCTGGTGTAGAAGTAATTCCATAGTCAAATAAAGCCATTGCTTCCTCAAAAAGAATTGTGCCTCTGCATAATCCCTCATATTCATCATGGGTAATTTGCCCTGCATAACTGTCAAAAGAATCTGGATATTCTTCTGGATCGAAAATTAAATCATCAATTTCATAAAAAACAACTTTTTTGATTGCTTTAGCATATTTTATGGTTTCTATAATTTCCGGAAAAGCTGGTACTCTATAAAAAATTACAACATGGCAAAAATGTATTATATTTTTTGCTTTTTGAATTTCTGTTTGAGGTATAAATTTCACAGAAAATCCAGCAGCTTCTAAATGTTCTATTTTTTGATGAACGCGATATCGCAAGCATTGAGGCAGAAAATCATCAACAACCAAAAGAATAGAAGGTTCAGTAGGAATTTCTTTAGGAAAGTTGAAATATTCTATGGGGAGAAAAGCCTGGTATTCCTGAATTGCTTTTTTGTAAATGTTATTAGCAGATTTTCTATCACCTTGTTTGAGTAAAATATCAGCCTTTTGAATTGTAGAATACCACTGCTTATTTAAAGTTTCTTTTAAAGTCAAATATGGTAGATTTAACCCTGGGTTCAATTTAATACTTTTTAGATATAGTTGAACTGCTAAATGCCATTGTTCGGAATTGGAGTAAGCAACTCCTAAATTATAGTTTGACCAAAAATAATCAGGATTTAGTCTAATAGCTTTTTTATATGCTATGGTTGCTTCCTCCCAGTTGCCGAGTTTTAAATGAGTGTCTCCTAAATTATGATAAGACCAAGAGTGGTGAGGATTTCTTAAAATTGCTTGATAGTAAGCAATAACTGCCTTTTCTAGTTGACCTTCTAATTGCAGTTTATTTCCCTTTTCGTAATAGTTATGCCATTGCGAATCCAATTCTTGATACATTGTAGATAGTTGGTAATGAGCTCGATCTAAATCAGGGTTAATAACAATAGCTTTCTGAAAAGCTATAACAGCCTTTTTTTCTTCACCTTTAGCAACAAAAGCATTTCCTAACCCTAGATATAATTCTGCATCATCAGGCTTAATCTCCAAAGCTTTTTCATAACTCTCCACATCTGTCGGATCATTTTCAATTGCTTGCCGATAATAACTCAATGCTTGCTCCAATTTACCTTTAACTTGCTGATGTAATGCCTGATTTAATTTTTCCTCTACTTGGGCAGAAAAATCAGGCTGAATTTGCATTAATTGACGATATGCTTCAACAGCCTGGTCCCAATATTCTAACTGTAAACAAATTTCTGCTAAGTTATAATATGACCTAGCAA
>JAKQYG010000216.1 GCA_023356515.1 Trichodesmium sp. MAG_R04
ATGTTAGAGCCATTGTTTCCTGTGACCCGAGTCAGGATATTTTGAACTCCATCAGGGTTGCTAAAGAAAACCCCTCGTCCCTGTTGAATGTTGAATTCTTGAAAACTGTGGAATAAGTTGGCCCCTCTTTGGGCCCCGCCATCTATGCGATCGCTTTCTATTCCCTTAATATTGATATTCGGTGTAACGACTGAATTTTCTTCTCCTAAGGTATTATCTGGTTGGAGTTGGGCGATCGCTCCTGGGATATCAACTCCCAAATATCCCAGACTCAAAGATAGGGGAAAAATTCTCAGGAATAAATTTTTGTAAAAATGTAGCATCTTAAATTAGAACCCAAATCAAACGTTATTTGTCAATATAATACCCAAACACAAGAAACTTTTAGGGCCCAAGGAAAATATCTAATAAAAATTATCATCCATTCTAGTAGTTAGTCTAAAGCAATTAAAATCATTAATTAAATCTTCCTTAACATCTATGGTTATTAAGCTTTTGTGTATTTAAATCACCTATTCTTGTATGCCTCGTTCAGAGGAAAATCCTTCTAAATTATAACTTCTAAATTATAGCTTCCAAATTATAGCTTACTAAAGTGTATAATTAAATTCGATATGGTTATTCAATTCATAATTGAAAACCACAACTAATTACAATCCTTGATAGCGGAAATAATGAGAATATTAGTAACAGGTGGTGCAGGTTTTCTTGGTTCTCATCTCATCGATAAATTAATGGAACAAGGCCATGAAGTCCTATGTCTTGATAACTTTTACACAGGAACTAAACGTAATATTTATAAATGGTTGAATCATCCTTACTTTGAATTAATTCGCCACGATATTACAGAACCCATCAGGTTAGAAGCAAATCAAATTTATCATCTAGCTTGTCCTGCCAGTCCCGTACATTATCAGTACAACCCTGTCAAGACAATTAAAACAAATGTCATGGGAACATTGAATATGTTGGGGTTAGCTAAAAGAGTAAAAGCAAGATTCTTTTTGGCTTCCACATCTGAGGTATATGGAGACCCAGATGTACATCCTCAAACAGAAGACTATCGAGGTAATGTGAATTGTATTGGCATTCGCTCCTGTTTTGACCCTAAAACTGAAATTTTAACTGAAACAGGTTGGGTAGCTTTTCCAGATTTACAACCAGAAGTCAAAGTAGCAACATTAAACCCAGAAAGTAAAGTTGAATATCATATTCCTGAGGAATATATCGTACAACCATACATTGGAGAAATGTATCGCTTTGCTAATACTAAATTAGATTTTTGTGTAACTCCTAATCACTGGATGTATGTGGGTAGTAAAACAGGTAAGTTAGAATTTATTAGGGCAGATGAAAAAAAAGATTGGCAAAGTTACCTGGCATTAACTGGAGGAAATTTTAGTGGGGAAGAACTAGAATGGTTGGAATTAGGAAAAGCTCCTATAAACCCTAAGGTAAAAGTAGAAAAAATTCTCATGGATGACTGGCTAGAATTTTTAGGTTATTACATTTCTGAAGGCTGTGTTGATAGGAAAAAAAGGTCACGAGTGGTAGGAGGAAATGATTATGATGTAGCAAACTATAATATATTAATTGCTCAAGCAAATTCTGAAGGACGTTTAAAAATAGCTAATTGTTTAAGTCGTTTAGGATTGAATTTTACTGAAATTTTATCTGATTCAGATGACCACCAATTTCGGATTTGTAATAAACAGTTAGCTGAGATTTTATTACCTTTAGGTAAGTCTAGTGAAAAATATATTCCTCGGGAGTTATTCCAATTATCAAAACGACAGTTATTAATCCTATTTAATGCTCTGATAATAGATGATAACTTGGAACAGAAAAATTGCTACGTCTATTATAGTAAATCAAAACAATTAGCAGATGATGTACAGGAATTAGCACTTCGTTGTGGCTATGCAGCTTCGGTAATTTCTCATGCAGTAGGGCGTGACCTTTATCGAGTAAATATTCGACCTGCTAAGGATACAAATTTAGTTTCACCAGAACGTTTCCATTATGTAGGAAAAGTTTATTGTATTAATGTTACAAACCATGTGGTTTTTGTGAGACGAAATGGTCGTGCTGCTTGGTGCGGTCAATGTTACGATGAGGGAAAGCGAGTAGCAGAAACTTTAGCATTTGATTACCATCGGCAAAATAACGTTGATATTCGAGTCGCCAGAATTTTTAACAGTTTAACTGGAGATCAAAAGGTACTTTATTATATTGGTGAAGAACTTCATTATGAAACTTTTGCTAAATGTTATGACCGAATCAATGAGGATCTATTAAATGTATCAGTACCTTGTTTTGATCAAAATTCTCAAGCCGTAATTAAACCAATTTCTAAAATTTGGAAACATCATGTCAAGAAGAAAGGTTTTAAGATTAAAACTACTTGGGGTAAGCAAATAAAAATTACAGAAGACCATAGTTTATTTACTAGAAATGAAAATAATCAACCTCAAGCGATTTTTGGAAATGACTTAAAGGTAGGAGATGAAATAGCAGTTCCGAGTTATATTAGTTTTTTGGAACAGCCTTTACAACCATTTCACATTACAGACAAGATGTTAATTCAAGAAGAAATATATGTAGAAAGTGAAGAGATAATCTCCTATATAGAAAAATATGGAGATAAAATTCGGGAGTATTTATTGGGCAAAGGTTTAAGTCCTATTCAATTTTATTCCACATTGAAAAACTACGAAGCAGGAAATAAAATTCCTTGGCATTTATGGAAATATTTAGAACTTCCTTTATCAGAAAAAGAAAAAATTTTTGACTGCTCTTCAAAGGCAATTAAAAATTGGATAGACAATGTAGAAGAATTTGTATGGTTATTAGGTTTTTATGTAACTCAAGGAAGCTTGATACAAAATAAACTTTTGTTCAAAGGAGAAGTTGAAAAATTAGCAAAAGTCATAGAAGTAATAGAAAGAATATTTGATTTTAAATCGGAAATCAATGAAGCAGGATATATAAGTATTGAGTCAAAAATCCTGATTGATTTAATCGGAGATGGATTCAAATTTGGGAAAAAAGAGAAAGATATTCCTAATTGGGTTTTACAACTTCCTCAAAAACAATTAATTAGCTTTTTACAGGGATTTGCTGCAGGGAACAACCTAAAAAATCAACCAAACTTAAATATTGAATTTAAGAGTGATAGTCAGTTAGTCGCTGAAAAATTAGTATTAATCTTAGCTAAATTTGGACTAATAGCAAATGTCTTAGAAACAGAAGTAAAAGAGGAAAAGACTGAAAAAATTTATTGGATAATAGTAGAGGGATTAGAAGATAACAATATCCAGAATTTATCTAACATTCAGCAGAAAATATCAGCCAAAACTACAGGTAATATCGTTTGGGCAAAAATAGAAAGTATGGAAGAATTTTTCATAAATGATTATGTCTACGATTTTTCTGTACCGAATTATGAAAACTTTATAGGGGGAAGCTACAACATTTTTGCTCATAATACTTATGGACCTAGAATGTTGGAAAATGATGGTCGAGTTGTGAGTAATTTTATCGTACAAGCCTTAAAAGGAATACCACTAACAATCTATGGCGATGGCTCTCAAACCAGAAGTTTTTGTTATGTTTCAGACTTGATAGAAGGATTTATTCGGTTGATGAATCAAGATTTTATTGGACCAGTTAACTTAGGGAACCCAGGAGAATATACAATATTAGAATTAGCTCAGAAAATTCAAACAATGGTTAACCCAGATACAAAGATAACATATCAGCCTTTACCACAAGACGATCCAAAACAGCGACAACCAGATATTACTCGTGGGAAAAAATATTTGGGTTGGAAGCCAACTGTTCCTCTCGAAGAAGGGTTAAAATTGACCATAGAAGATTTTCGAGAGCGGTTCAAAAATGCACTGCCAAAAACTTAAAAGTGTAAGCTTCTGAGAGGTTTGTAACTGTTAGGTGGAGTCTAGTGTTATTTGCTTTATACTACTAGGCTTCAAGACTAAGCTTACCCAAATAAAGAACAAAGAACATTACAACTTAATTCCCACCAAAAAATTTCGTCTTTTTTCCTGTTAAAATTTTTGAGGATATAAATATGCGTGTTTGCGTCATTGGTACCGGTTATGTTGGTTTAGTTACAGGAGTTTGTCTGTCTCATACAGGACACCATGTAATTTGTGTAGACAATAACGAAGAAAAAGTCAAATTGTTAAAATCAGGACAGTCTCCAATCTACGAACCGGGACTATCTGAATTAATGCAAAGTACCACTCAAACAGGGTTGCTAGAATTTACATCTGACTTGAAAGCAGGGGTCGAGCATGGTGATATTTTATTTATTGCTGTTGGTACTCCTCCACTACCTACGGGAGAAAGTGATACTCGCTATGTGGAAGCAGTGGCAAAAGGTATAGGTGCTCATCTGACTAAAGGTTACAAAGTGATTGTTAATAAATCAACTGTACCTATTGGTTCTGGTGACTGGGTAAGGAGGATCGTTTTAGATGGTGTTGAGGAACGTCAAAAAAAAGAAGGGGGAACTGGTACAGAGATTGAAGCAGAATTTGATGTAGTTAGTAACCCGGAATTTTTGCGTGAAGGTTCTGCTATCTTCGATACTTTTAACCCAGACAGAATTGTATTGGGAAGTAATCATCAAAAGGCTTTAGATATGATGCAGAAACTTTATGCGCCTTTGGTAAAACGCAAGTATGGTGATGACCAGTCTCTACCACCAGTACCAGTAGTAGTTACGGATTTGAATTCGGCAGAGATGATTAAATATGCTGCTAATTCTTTTTTGGCAACTAAGATTAGTTTTGTGAATGAGATTGCTAATATATGCGATCGCGTCGGTGCAGATGTGACTCAGGTTGCGAAGGGTATCGGGTTAGACTCTCGCATTGGTAATAAGTTTTTACAAGCTGGTCTTGGTTGGGGTGGTTCTTGTTTCCCGAAAGATGTCTCTGCTTTAGTTCATACTGCTGATGACTATGGTTGTGAAGCACAGTTGTTGAAAGCGGCAATTGAAGTGAATAGGCGTCAACGGATGATAGTGGTGGATAAGTTACAGCAGTCTTTGAAAATTCTCAAGGGTAAGACTATTGGGTTATTGGGTTTAACGTTTAAGCCTGATACTGATGATATGCGGGATGCACCTTCTCTAGATTTGATTCAAGAGTTAAATAGGTTGGGGGCAAAGGTGAAAGCTTATGATCCAATTATTTCTCAGTCTGGTATGCGTGATGGTTTAACAAGTGTGCTGGTGGAGACTGACCCAGAAAGACTTGCTGATACTTGTGATGCTTTAGTTTTGGTGACGGACTGGAAACAGTTTCAAAAGTTAGACTATGGGAAGATGGTGAAGTCGATGGAGCATAATTTGTTTGTTGATGGTCGGAATTTCTGCGATCGTAAGGAGTTGGAAGCTGCTGGTTTTCAGTATGTGGGAATTGGGCATTAATATTGTCAGGACTTACGCAAAGGTCTATATATAGAGCCTTACTCCGTTACAAAGTATGCTTTTCATGTCGCGAAGCGTTAGCGCAGCTTTGCGTCAGCAAAACCCACCCTACCAATAACGTTCATGCGTAAGTCCTGATTTTTTGACTTTACAATTCTTGGTTAACCCACTGTTCAAATATTTTAGCTCCAATTTTATACTGCTCATCATCAACTTTTTGAATTACTCCTGTGCCAGCTAATACTTCAAGAGCTTCTGCTACTTCACCAATGCTTAAGTCAACTTCTTGAGCTAGAAATTCAGCTGTTCCCATTCTCTTTTGTATAAGTTTTAAATAAACCGATCGCTCAATTTCACTAAAACCGTAACTCTTTTTTTGATCATCCCACCAAGCGGAGAAATCTCCATCATACTGACGAATTAGGATGTTCATTAAATTATCTATCATATAAGATAGATCTGAATTCTTATGATCAAAAATTGTATTGAGTAATTGCTGAATCAGATAGGGATGGCCTCCAGACCATTCAATTATTTGCTCAATTTCTTCGTTAGTTAAGAAAATATTTTCCACTTGACGACGGTAGGCAATTAGTTGCTGCATATCTACTTTGTTCAAAACTCCTAACCATTCTACTTCAGCAATATTGAGTAGGGGAGAGGCGACTCGTTGTTGATAATCTTTTAAGTCTCGATAACCAGAAAAAATTAGACCTACAAATGGTTTAAGAGCGGTGTCTGTATCTTTCAAAGCTCGGAGGTAACTCCAAGCATCGTTGGCCCATTCTTGATTCACAATAAATTCTGCACCATCTATTAAATAGCAAACGCCCACAAAATTTCTCTTTCTCTTTTGCAAGGATTTCATTATTCTTAGTAAGTCTTGGCGGAAATCATCGTTGATCAGACGACGTTCGCTGTCTGGGTTAGTTACTTTTAAGGAAATACCTACTTTTTTAGGTAAACCTACATTTATTGCTCCTTCTGGAATTTGTCGCAGTAAACGACGGTAACTTTTTCTCCAATTAGATAACCTACCTTCTTTATATTCAGTGAAAGCTTCTTGGAGGCGGGCAATCATTAAATAGCGCAGATGGTCTAAATTTTCTGGTCGTTCTTGTTGCAGGTTTAATAACACTGGAAATGCTCGATAGTCGGAATTTGTAGACATGAGAAACCGATGTTTAATCCCATTTAACAAGCTGGTTTTTCCCAGACGACGACCTCCTAATAAAATGCGTACTGAAAAAGGCGATCGCTCAATAGCTGCCAGAATATCATTTTGCCCAAAAAGGTAACGGGTGTCTGTTATTGGAAGTTTAAAATCTGGTCTTACGAAATTTGCCATACTTGCACCTCCTCTTGTTTCATTTGTATTCGCAACCATTGAGACAGAAGGGGTAATCTTATTTGATACATATCTTCTGCTCCTAACTCTTGCCGTAAGATTAAACCAACAGATTCTAACCACAGCAAAGCGTCTAAACACTGACTTTCTGTTAATTGATTTGGCATTTTTTTTAGTATCAGGACTTACGCAGGTGCGCTACATATAGCGTACTGCCAAAATAAAATTGTCAATACTATAATCAGTTCTTTTCAGACAAATATTACTTTTAACATCCATTAAAATAAGGTTACAAAA
>JAKQYG010000217.1 GCA_023356515.1 Trichodesmium sp. MAG_R04
ATAGTCACCTCTAACATATTTTCACTATTAGAAGCAGCTGTAATTATTACTCTTCCTTCAGCCTGAGTAAACTTACAAGCATTGTCCAAGAGTTTTGACAAAACCTCCACTAGCCATTCACCATCGGCCAATACCAAAGGTAGTTCTGCCGACACTTGGTTCGTAATACTTGGCAATTCCCTCTCTAACTTGTGGGCTCGAATACTACTCAGAGCTAAATCAACACATTCTAGTAGAGGTAGACATTCTATATTCCATTGCACTTTACCACTTTCTAAATGAGACAATGTTAAGAAATCTTGTACAAGATTTCGCATTCTATCTGCATCTGCCAATGCAGTTTCTAGCATTACTTGGCGCAACTCATCAGGCATATCTGGTTCTTGACTTAAACTTTCCAAGCAAACTTGAATAGTAGATAGAGGTGTCCGTAGTTCATGGCCAGTAATAGCAATTAAATTACTGCGAGTCCGGTCAAGAGCTTCCAATTGTTGATTTAATTCTTCTAGATGAGTATAAGTTTCTGCATGAATCAAAGCCATACTTAATTGAGTCGCGATCGCTTCTACTAAATCTATTTGTTCTTCAGACCAGTTATGGGGACATGACCCACAATTATGTAATTCCAACATACCTAATACTCGCCCTTGGTATATTAGAGGTATCATCAACCAGCTCAAAATATCCCATTGAGATATTAAGTTTTCCAAAAAATTTATCCCCTGAGATTTGCCCACTTTTGATATTTCTGGCACTAAATACTCAGGAAGCATACTAGTATCTTCTACATAAACTTGCCCTTGGGTTTGAACAACTTTCTGAAACAGATAATTGTCTTTTAGAGGCCATACCTGATTCAGCAAAGATTTTACTGATAAACCCAAATATTCGTGAGTAATAGTTGCTATTGTATCCGTAGGCCGACACTGATAGATTAAACATCGACTGGCCAAAAGCGCTTTTCCTAGTTCTTGTACTGCCACTTTGATAATCTCATTAGGATCTAGCGATCGCCTAATAGCAGAGGAGATAACATTAATCAAGCGTTGTTTTTTTTCCTGAGCCGCAATTGAGCGATAAGCTTTAATCAACTTATATTGACTTGCTTGCAAATAAGTCACCAAACGTTGGGCAAAAGGACTATTAAAGTTATTATTTTCAATTATCGCTGAAGCTTTCTGAAAATTAGCAGGATTATAACTAGACTTACTTTTAGCAGATTTTTCTCCCTTCCTTAAATCCAAATTGATACCATAAGCTTTTGTAGCTTCTTGCACTTTTTCTTTTAACTCTGGTCTATACCTAAGAATTCGATAAAGTAATAATATTGCAGATTGTAGACATACCTGGCGGTCAAAAGTCCAGATACCTTCAAACCGACGTACTTGATCAATTTCATTGAATGCAGATATTTCATCAACTTGGCCAGAATTATCATACTCATTGCAAATCAAACAACTTGAATACTCTTGACCAAGTACCAATAAATTCCATTCTCTACTTAAAGCATCTCTAGGATTAAAAGCTACTGTTTCATGATACTCAGAAGAATTTTTAAACTCCGTTTCTGGTGCAGCTAGTACATATACTTGGGATGTTAAGTTTGCAATTTGTCGATAACGGTGAGCTTCTTGACGATAAAAATTTTCTTTCTGAAAAGTCGCTATTACTAGTGGTTGATCTGAGCTAGCTAAAACCTGATCTTCCATCGCATGAGAAAGAGCAGTCAGGGATGACTTAAAGTAAATTTGTGGTTTTATCTGGGGAACCTCTAGCACCAGTTCTGCCAACACGGATTTAAGAATGGTCATCTGGCGATTAATTTTTCACATAATTGCATTTATAGCATAAGATGTGTATTGTTAATTTGACATTCTCAATATATAAATATTTGTCAATAATTATGCTATCCTTTGCAGACCATTCTGTAGAAAACCATAATTATTGACCCATCATTCATCTTCCAGTAAACCAAGAATTATACGAGAAGTATTCTAACGATTCTCAGTAATTAATTTTTTTAATAAATTCATAGTTTTTTTGACATTTTATTAATTTTATGGTAGGCAAAATTATTTACTCTTTTCATCTTGAGTTTCACTGCTTGAACCAAGCTCGGAATTATAAATAGCATCCAACTGTTCACGAGCTTCTTGTACATTCACAGAGCGCATGACTAACAAAGGTTCATCAATAAAATTCCCAGATTCGTCTAATAGTTCTGGATGTGAAGTTCTACCAGACTGAGAATAAGAGTCACGAGCAGACCACCCTCCTTGGGAGGGCGAAGATTGAGATTCCAGTCCCACGGTTAATAGACTACGGATTAAATTATGAACAGCCAAAACAGCAATAGTAGTGAAGGCTAGGATATAAAGCAGATGTAACATAGTGTTCTCCTCAAGGCTATATAGCTACTCAGCAAATTTAAAAAAAAATTAAACAGTTTTTCTGATTTTATTACTTTGACTCTGGATAAGTTTTATTAGCAGAAATTTTCTTAATTTAGATATTTCATCATTATTTCCGGAAGAAAAAGTGTTATATACTATAAATTAACAATTATCAACTTCAAAACTGTTTCCTGTTAAAAAGTCAATCCAGGATATTTTTTAATTCAGGATATAAGTGCAACATTAAACCTCTTCAAAGCTATCGACTTTGAACATGTTTTAAAGTGATGGCTGTTAACCTAGTCTTGCAAAACTAGCAATACAATATAGAATTGCATGCATCAAGTGTTCTGGGAGTTTTTGGTTTAGCATTTTTCTAAATTTGTTTTTTATTCTATCTTAATCTTAACACTCTGCTTGAAATTCCTACCGATTGTTTGCAGTTGATATATCATACCTTTATAAGTGTGAAATCAAGCCCAGACCAGCGAGAAAGAAAGAAACAAGCTCAGGAGTGATGAAAGATTACGGAACTATATTGAGGGTAAATTCGGGTAAGCAAAAACAAGAATTAGTCTTGCCAAAGCGATGGCCAAACTTTCTAAAACTTCTATGACCACCATCACAATTACTTTTTGAGTAATCAAAATTTCCGCCCTCTTAAAAGAGGCTTTTTCTCTTTTTTTGTACTTTTTTTGGGTTTTGGGAAAAAACTATTTTTGCGGTAGGTGGGTTTAATCATCCAAAATTATGGTTTAATGAATAATTGTCATAAAAAATAATCATTAACTTTCTTCAAATAACAAATCAACGGTTTTCAGATTTATTAAGCAAACCCTAGTTAGAGTAATAATTTAACTTCTGAACTTATAACTTATAACTTCTGAGTTTTTAATTTTGACTTCTGAGTTGAGCTATAGGTCTTAAAAATATCAAACTTCTGTCAACCCTGCAAAGGGGAAAAGTAGTGTAATCTATTTATTCGGCTGTGTGATTTTTTTTACAGCCTATAGGTTAAAATTTATCCTTCTTTCCTCGCAGACGAGCAAAAGTTTGCACCGGGTCTTGACTTTGAACTGCTAATTGTAGAGCAGGTTGCTCCCAGCGGAGAAAAGGATTTGTGCGTTTTTCTACACCAATCATTGATGGTACAGTTGCTTCATTGCGACGACGCGCTGCCTTAACCTCAGCAAAACGAGATTGTAAATCAACATTCTGTTTGTCAACAGTCATAGCAAACTGTAAATTTTTTAAAGTATATTCATGGGCGCACCATACTCGTGTATTGTTAGGTAGATTACGTAACTTACTCAAGGACTCTAGCATTTGGGCCGGTGTTCCTTCAAATAAATGACCACAACCACCAGCAAACAAAGTATCACCACAAAATAATTCCCCTGTTTCCCCAAGAGCTACAGAAGGGAAATAGTAAGCAATATGGCCAATTGTGTGGCCAGGCACAAACAAAACCTCTGCGACTCGATCAGCAAACTGAACACGATCACCTTCCTGTAAAAATACCTGTTGTCCAGGAATTCTACCTCGGTCTTCAATCCCACCATAAACTTTCAATTGTGGAAACTTTTGGATTAATTGTTGATTAGCACCTACATGGTCAGGATGATGGTGAGTATTAAAAATACTTACCAACTCAGCCCCCAATAAATCTAGTTTTTCTAATACTGGCCTGACTTCGGCGGGATCGACTACAGCTCCAATCTTTTGATTTTGGTCATGTAGTAAGAAAATATAGTTGTCTGACAGCGCTGGTAGTCTATAAATCTCCATAAAAGCTCAATCAATACTTCAATCTACAAATATTTCTATTTTAGGGAATAGGGAAGATGATTTGGAGGATAGGGGTACAAGCAAAATGTACCTGATACTTTGACAATAATAATCCTAACATATTAATTTGAAGTCTGACTATTGGATTTATCACCTTTGTTATCCCTCTTTCAAGATGTTTTCTCTAAAGTGGTGCTGAAGACTGTTATGATGTTTTCATTAGGATAACTTTAATGTAAATATAATCACAACTGTCCACTTATTATGGAAATATTATGGAAACAAGCCTAAATTAATTAACCAATAAATTATACACATAATGATTTATGTTATGGAGTGAGCAAAATCAACCAAAGGTAACCATCAATCAAATGGTTAATCGAATTATGACATCTGGTAAACTTAATCGTCAGGAACACCTACAACTGACTTCCTTAATTTTATCTGGTAAAAAAATAACCTATGAAGAACAGAACCAAATTAATAATATCTTTGACTTGATTAAAATGGGTAAAATTCATTTGATTTATGATAACTAATATATAATGTCTATGAATTTAATAAATTAATTAATATCCGATCATAATCAATCTTGATCTTGAGCTAGTCTTTTTAAAGCTTGTTGATTCTTAAGTAAAGTAAACTGTGGGTACAGGTTTTATGATCAAAAAAAAATGGAACATAGCAAGCAAAAAAATTATGTTTTTGATGTAAAGACTAAATACTAAGCCAGAAAAAATTCAATAAAAGTAATTAATGAGAACGATTCAACCCAACTCATTACTAACAGTTCCAACTGGTTTATTAAAGGTTCCAGTTCTAGAAAGTAATACGAAAAAACCAGATAGCCCAAAAATTAAACTTTCTCTAGTTATTCCTACATATAAAGAAAGTCAAAATATTCCAACAATTGTTGAAAAGATAACTAAACTATTAGATACTAAAATTCCCAATGCCTATGAGTTAATCATAGTAGATGACAATAGCCCAGACTTAACTTGGGAGGTAGCTCAGAATATGGCACGAGAATACTCCCAACTCCGAGTAATGTGTAGAAGAAAAGAAAGAGGACTTTCTACAGCAGTAGTTCGTGGTTGGCAAGTAGCAAAAGGAGAAATATTAGGGGTTATTGATGCTGACTTACAACATCCCCTAGAAACCCTTTTAAAACTATTAGCAGAAATAGAGAAAGGTGCTGATTTAGTAGTAGCTAGTCGTCATGTTGACGAAGGGGGTGTTAGTGACTGGAGCCTAGTTAGAAGATTTTTGTCTCGTGGAGCTCAACTTTTGGGATTAGTTATTTTACCTGAAGTAGTAGGGCGAGTTTCTGACCCTATGAGCGGCTATTTTATGGTCAATCGTCAGGCGATCGCTGGCCACACTCTTTGCCCGGTAGGTTACAAAATCCTGATTGAAGTTTTAGGTCGAGGCAATATTTGCTGTGTTTCAGAAGTAGGGTATGTTTTCCAAGAACGACTAGGAGGGGAAAGCAAAGTTACATGGAAACAATATGTAGAATACTTACAGCACTTATTAATTTTAAGATTTGCTAAATGACCGATAACTAGATAAATCCAACTTGTTATGTAGCAATCCTAAATAGGTTGTGACAATTCAAAAACTAGAGATAAATTCCGAAACTCTTGCCTATTGATCATTGGGCCCAAACCTATTCCCAAAAAGCGGTAAGATTTTGGACAAAAATAAAATAGGATTGCTATAGTTGGTGTAGGTTGTGTATTTGTTGATGTGACAGTATTTTATTTATTACTTGGGGTTATAGGCTTAGGTCTAACTCTTAAGGCCACTTGAATTTGCAGAGGCAGGAATTATTAACAATTTTCTATGGAATGACATCAGGACTTTAGAGATATATCTCGGAAGCAACAAAGCTGGTCAAATAAGTTCAAAAATTTGGGAAATTCAATATCATTCGTTTGACAGGTTTAATCTTAAACGTATTGATTTTGAATTTACATGGTTAAAAATTTTTGGGCTAACCTGGTGTCTAGTTGCCAAAATTAGTAATATTTTTTTAGGTTGAATTTCCTTGGATTCAAGCTTTTTTATTCGCTTAGTAAGTATATTAATTAATACAATTAGGCACTAGAACTTGGAGGCTTGCAGATTTGGTAAAAATTTCCATAATAGCTAGCGACTTATCTAGCAGTGGAGCAGGTAGATGGGGAGGAGCAGTCCGTCCCTTTTTATTATCTCAAGCTCTAAAAAAGATTGGATGTGATGTAGAAATATTAGGCTTTGTTGATACAACCTCTCCCATAAATATTAGTCAGAAAGAAGTATCCATTATCCCTATTTATACTGATTATACCAATAAATATTATCCAGGATTTTTAATTTCTGCTAAAGAGCTGTTAGAGAAAATTAGTGGAGATATTATTTATGCTTATAAACTTAAACCAAGTAGTCTTGGTATAGCTCTAATCAAAAAAATACAGACAAGTTGCCCAGTATTTTTAGATATTGATGATTGGGAGTTAAGCTGGCATGGAGGAGATAATTGGAAATATCGTCCCAGTATTAAACAATTAGCTAGAGACATTTTGAAGCCAGAAGGAGCATTACGACAACCAGACCATCCCTTCTATTTAAAATGTGTGCAAAATTTGGTATCAAAGTCAGACCAGGTTACTCTACACAATCAATTTCTCAAAAAACGTTTTGGTGGTACTTATTTACCAAATGGCAAAGATACAACTTTATTTGACCCCAATAAGTATGTTCCAGAGGAAAGTAGAGTTAAGTATGGGTTGAGCAATTATAGAATATTAATGTTTCCAGGAGCACCCCGACCCTATAAAGGAGTGGAAGATGTTTTAATCGCTTTGGAAAATCTAAATCAATCAGATTTAAGATTGGTAATTGTTGGTGGTAGTCCT
>JAKQYG010000218.1 GCA_023356515.1 Trichodesmium sp. MAG_R04
ACATGGTACAAGTTGCTACTAATGTAATATATTTGAAAGTATTGGTAGATAGTAGCGTAAAATTGTACTACACTTAAATGCGATAGTAATATGTAAAGATGTGAGTGCTCATTGCTATATAGGTAATCTAAATAGTTAACAGCTTAGTTTCTATCCACAAAACTGTTCAGGTTATTTTTATATGAGTCCTTATCTCAACTAAATTATTCTTCTCCTTTTCTGAGACGGCCCATATAACTTTCTAAATCTTTTGCTATTTGACCACACAAAAAATAACCACCCAAAATATTAGGAAAAGCCATCGAAAGTAGAGTAGCATCACTAAAATTAATGACAGAAGATGGGTTAGATACTGAACCGATAAAAGTAGCAATCAAAAACAAGATTTTGTAAATAATTAACCCCTTACCGCCAGACAAATAATCCCAACACCTTTCACCATAGTAACTCCAAGAAATCATGGTGGAAAAAGCAAAACAGAAAACAGCGATCGCTAATAGAACAGGAAACCATTCTAAAACAGTACCAAAAGCTGCGGAGGTTAACTCTGCCCCTTTCTTTGCTTCCCGCAAAGCAGCAAATTCTTCAGCATTATACACCTTAGTAATGACAATTACCAAAGCCGTCATATTGCAAACAACAATAGTATCAATAAATGGCTCCAACAGCGCTACTAAACCCTCACGAATAGGTTCATTAGTTCTAGCTGCAGAGTGAGCGATAGCTGCCGAACCCACACCAGCTTCATTAGAAAAAGCAGAACGTTGAAACCCCTGAATAATCACACCGATAATCCCACCCTCTAATGCTTTAGGAGCAAAAGCTTCAGAAACAATAGTAGCGATCACCCGAGGGATTTCAGTAATATTGGCAAATATAATAAATAAGGAAGCCAAAACGTAGAGCAGACACATTAAAGGTACAAGAGTACCTGCCACCATACCAATACGCTGAATACCACCAATAATAACTAACCCGACCAAAACTACTAGCACTAAACCATAAACCCAACTAGGTAAACCTGGTAATACAGTTGAAACGGCACCATAAGACTGATTTGCTTGAAACATATTAGCACCACCGAAAGCAGCAGAAATGCAGAATATAGAGAACAGTGTAGCAAGAACTCTGCCTAAAGTTCCCTGTCTCATTTCTGCTAAACCTGCGGATAGGTAGCGCATCGGTCCACCAGAAATAGTACCATCAGGTTTAATAATGCGATATTTCTGAGCCAGAGTACATTCTACAAATTTACTAGTCATCCCAAAAAAAGCAGCGATCGTCATCCAAAATACAGCTCCAGGTCCCCCAATACTAATAGCTATAGCTACACCTGCAATATTACCTAATCCTACTGTTCCTGATAATGCTGCTGCCAAAGCTTGAAAGTGTGAAACTTCTCCTTGATCTTCAGGATTATCATATTTACCTCTAACAATATCAATGGCATGTGTAAAAGCACGAATATTGATAAATCGCATCCTAATAGTAAAAAAAATCCCACCAATAATTAGCCATAAAACAATTAAAGGAAAACCACCGATATTAAAGAAGAGAATATTAAATATTACATCTACAAAACTTGAAAAAGCTTGATCAATGCCATTGATAAAATTACTTCCTTTTTTTGCTTCTGTTACTAAAAGAAAAGTTGGTATTAACATCAATAAAAGTACATATAGCCAAGTTTTTATTTTCATTCTCAAGTTTACCCATGAATTATTTTTCTTAACTAGATACTTATACCATAAAATTCTCAATTTTTCAGGTTTCCCACTTCTGCTACAAAACAAAGTGCCATAAATATGCTACAAAAAACAATGAAGGGAGGCAGAATGTAGGCTAAAATTATCTTTCAAATTACTGCCCAAGTAGATCTTTCGTGAAATTTATATTGTAAGCATTCAAAAGAAATATGATATTATACCTTTGCTTTTTGAAATCTTACTAATTATGAACGATACCAACTCAAATGATTAATTTGCTGCAATTATTTCTCCCGTTTGTAAACGTTTCATATAATTTTCGAGATCAGTTGCTACTTTACCACAGAGGAAATAAGCGCCCAGCAAACTAGGAAAAGCGAGAGCTATTTTCAGAGCATCAGCAAATTGAATTACTGGTTCTGGTTTAATAACTGTACCAATAAAGATACTTATTAAGAATAATATTTTATATATAATTACACCACCGTCTCCAAATAAGTATTGCCAGGAAACTTGACCATAGTAACTACTAGAAATTATAGTAGATAAGGCAAATAAAAATATACATAGTGTCAAAAGAGAAGGAAACCAGGCAATGGCAGAATTAAAAGCAGCTAAAGTCAGTGCAGAACCACTAAAATTAGCAAATTCTGGATTATTGTAAGCTCCAGTAATAATCACAACTAAAGCAGTCATGTTACAGATGATGATAGTATCAATAAATGGTTCTAATAATGCAACAATACCCTCCCGAATAGGCTCATTGGTTTTAGCTGCTGCATGAGCGATTGCTGCCACGCCCAACCCTGCTTCATTGGAAAAAGCGGCGCGACGGAAACCTTGTACTAAAGCACCAGCAAAACCACCTGCCATAGCTTGGGGAACAAAAGCACTGTAAATTATGCTACCCAAGGCATTAGGGATAGCCATAAAGTTAGATAAAATTATCCATAAACTAGCTAAAAAGTAGATGCCACACATTGCAGGTACGATAGCAGCAGCTACTACAGCAATACGTTGGATACCTTTAATAATCACTAATCCTACTATTAATACTAGAACTAATCCATAGACCCAAGTTTTTTCGGCAATAAATGGTATCATGTGAGCAACGGCGACTTGAGACTGATTAGATTGAAATATGCTTGCAGTACCCAGTACCGCCAAAACATTGAAAAATGCAAACATTCCTGCTAAGGTTTGACCTAATTTTTTTTGCCCTATCTCAGTAAAGCCTATTGATAGGTAATACATTGGTCCTCCAGAAACCGTACCATTTTGGTTGAAAATGCGATATTTTTGAGCTAGGGTACATTCAATAAATTTAGTACTCATCCCTAAGAAACCTGCGATCGTCATCCAAAAAGCTGCACCTGGTCCTCCTAAACTAATAGCAATGGCAACTCCGGCAATATTTCCTAGCCCTACTGTACCAGATAGGGCAGTAGCGAGAGCTTGAAAATGGGAAACTTCACCTTCATCATTAGGATCATCGTATTTGCCCAAAATAACATCTACAGAATGTTTGAAGCCTCGAATATTAATAAATTGCATTCGGATAGTAAAAAAGAGGCCACCACCAATCAGCCAGAGTACGATAATTGGTATGCCTTGGTCTCCTCCAATACTATAAAAAATGATAGCATCTATATTTTGTAATAAATCAGAAAAATTAGCAGAAACAAAATCTAACATTTAGTTTAGTCGTTCCTATTTTAAAGTCAAGTATAAATTTATTTTAGCATTTAAAGATTCAGAACTTGCGTAATAACAATGATTGTAGCGGCAATGTCTTAAGAAAGACGAATTTATACCAATTTCAAAAAAGATTGTTATAATAAAAGAGGTTTACCATAGTGAGTATGCCCATACTTTATAATTTTAGTAGACTGGCATTTAGGACAATTCATCTCTACAAACTGAACTTTATTAATCTAAATATGTCATATCTTACCATTATTATGCAGGACTACCAAAATGCTTACTTTTGACTAAGGAGTTCTATATATAAGCCGACACTTCTTTTCTTAAAGTAGTCTTAACCCTTTCATATTCAGCCTTTACCTGAGATAAAATCACGTCTGTGCCTTCAGTAGTTCCCCTATGACCAATAGATTCTAACTCCTTGCAAAGCTCAGACAACTTTGTGGCACCCAGAGAAGCACTACTAGACTTCATACTGTGAGCAGATATCTGTAGCAATTTTGGCTGCTTTTGTTGAATTGCTTGACTAATTTCACCTAAAAGTATTGGTGTACCTTCCAGATAGGAATTAATTATGTCTACAAGTAGTTCAGGAGCGTTTCCTGCCATTTTCTTCAAGTCTTGCAATACTGCCATATCTATCACTCTTTCTAAGTCCACTATATCTGCTTTTTCCTGTTCTACCATGTCTCCTTCTAATAGAAAACATTTACTTAAAGCTGTCATCAATGCTTCTGGACGAACTGGTTTAATAATATAGTCATCCATACCAGCGCTTAGACATTTTTCGCGATCGCCTTGCATAGCATTAGCAGTCATAGCAATAATGCGGGGGCGTTTCTCTTTTACCCATTCGGCACAAATTTGACGTGTAGCAGTCAAACCATCCATTTCTGGCATTTGTACATCCATCAGCACTACATCATAAGACTGACGACGTAAATCTTCTAATACCTCTAAACCATTTGCTGCAATATCAGCTCGATATCCTAATTTTTTTAGAATATTAATTGCCACTTTTTGGTTAACGACATTATCCTCGGCTAAGAGAATTTTCAGAGGTAATCTTTCTGCTACCTTGACATTTGATTCAATTTTTAATTTTGGTATATTATCAACTCTATTTTCTTTAAAAAGTCCTACTAAAACTTTCTTAAGTTGAGATTGCTTAATTGGCTTATTTAAATAAGTAGCAGCATTGATATTAGTCCTAATATTTAATGATTCTTGAGCTAAAGAACTCAGAAAAATTATGAGTAACTCCTGACAACAGTAAAGTTTCTGAATTTCTCTAGTTAAAGTTATACCATCCATCCCAGGCATTTGTAAATCTAAAATAGCAACATCAAACTTCTCCCCTGACTGTAGTATATTGATTGCTTCTTGCCCACTACTTACAGCTTGAGAAATCATCCCCATGGATTCCGATTGAAGTGTCAGCAATTGCCTATTCGTAGCATTATCATCAACAATTAACAAACGTTTATTATATAATAATTTCTCAGTTTCATTGTCCTGCTCAAGAGATAAACTATTAGAAATAGCATAAGATACTATCGTGAAGAAAAAAGTGGAACCAACACCTAATTCACTCTCTACCCATATTTTTCCTCCCATAATTTCAGTTAATCGCTTGCTGATAGCTAATCCCAATCCTGTGCCGCCGTATTGACGACTTATAGAAGCATCAACTTGACTAAAAGGCTTAAATAGATAATTCATAGAATCAGATGAAATACCAATACCAGTATCTTTGACCGCGAATTGTATTGTGTAGCAAATGGGACAGGAAGTATTTGTTTGAGTAGATTCTGTTTGATAGGGAATAGGACAATGCCGATTTTCAGAAGAGTTTAACTCTAGGTTTTGAGTTGAAGCAGTAATTGATACAACTATTTCTCCAGTCTCTGTAAACTTGATACCATTACTGAGAAGATTAACTAATATTTGGCGTAAGCGAGTTATATCTCCAATTATAATTTCAGGAGTTTGTGAATCTATAAGATAAACTAGCTCTAAATTTTTCTCTGCTGCTTTTGGTACGAATATATCTAGACAATCTTCTATACAATTTCGGAGATTAAAGGGCTGTTCCTCTAAGTCTAATTTGCCAGACTCAATTTTAGAGAAATCAAGAATATCATTAATTAAGATTAACAAAGAATCCCCACTGTTACGGATAATTTCTACAAAATCTTGCTGTTGTCGGTTGAGGGGTGTATCTAATAGTAAACCTGTCATCCCAATAATTGCATTCATAGGAGTACGAATTTCGTGGCTCATTATTGCAAGGAATTCACTTTTAGTTCGATTCGCAATTTCTGCTTCTTCTTTTAATCTTTTGCTAATCCAGGCTGATATGATTATTCCTAAGAATATAAGTATTTCCATTACGGTTAGATTTATAATGTAACTCGTATGTAGATAGTCAATATAGGGTGCTGTTGGTTGTTTGATATATAAATACCAGGGAAGAACGTGACTAATCTTGACCTTGAGTCCATAGAATGATTGTTTCCAACTTTTCATTTTTGATCTTCCTGGTATTTTTGGCTTAAAAAAATCTCCGTCGTAGTAGATATTTCCTGTTTCTAATAAGTCGAATTTTTCCCGAATAGTTCTTACTGAATGACTATCAGCAATTATATAGTTGTCACCATCTACAAGTATTGCTTCGGTTCTATCCACTTGGGTATTTGGTTGAAGAAATTTACTGATGTGACTATAGTCTAGAGAGGCATAAGTAATTCCCTTAAACTGATTATTTCTTACTACTGGTATTATAATACTAATATAAGTTGTCATAGAAACTATATCTGGATGGAGATCTATAATTTCTGGTTCCATTTTTTTTTCTATTTCCATCCAATGATGCTTATCAAGTGTATTTAAGTTAAAAATTGATTCTCCAATTTCATTAAATCCTGGTTCAGCAGCAATTATTTTACCACTAGCATCAGTTACATAAATTTTAAGAAAAGAGGGAAATATTTTTTTGATTACTGATATGCTTTGTTGTAAAGTTGCTGTTTCTTTATTAGCTGCTTGATCTACTGTTTTTGCTAGTTTTGCTATAACATTAAAATTTTCTTCATACCAATATTTTAAGTTATTTCTTATAGATATTTTTGTTATTATTAGTTTTTTTTCAATCTCGTTCTCAAAATCATGTAATATATGTTTATCATTAAACATGGTCATTGTTAAAGCTAAAAATAAAATAAATACTATGAAAAAATTAAAGATAGTTTGTTGAAATGAAGAATATTTTTCTTTTCTAGAAAAACCAAAAATTTTATATGTTGGTAAATAAGTGATAATTAAGTTAGCAATTATGGCATTAAATAAGCCATTCACTGATTCCTTTAAAACGATTAATACAGTTTGTATTGTACTTACATTCAATACAAATCTATAAAAGAATCCGACTAAAGGTATCCCTAGCAAAATCCAGTATATTCCATCTAGTAATACTAGATTTTGGGAATATTGCCGACTTAAGATTATGCCAACAAATATTGCTTCTAGAGTCAAAATAATAATTGCATAAGGATGATCCCATAAGAAGTATGTGTGGATACTCACAACAAAGGCTGCTAAAGTACCCCATTTACTTCCATAGAGATAAACTACTATTAAGCTTGCTATACTAC